>CAZBEO010000034.1:0-34527 GCA_964490935.1 uncultured Verrucomicrobiota bacterium | reverse complement strand
TTGCAGACAGCACCGCATAGGATGATTCAAGATTGGTATAGAAAGAAGTGGCGCGACCTTGAACTCCGTGGAGGGCGAGCGTCCCGCGAGCCGCAAACATCAACTCAACGCGACTGCGCAACACTTTCCAATGATTGGAAAAACACCCGAAAAAGTTTCCAACGATTGGAAAAATAGTCTGAAAAGTTTCCAATGATTGGAAAAACGGTGTAAAAAGTTTCCAATCATTGGAAGAATTTTCAAACGGGTCGGTACGACCCTTCCAATGATTGGAAACATATTAAAAGGCAGATCATGGCATTCGAGATCGAGCGAAAATTTCTGGTGATGGGTAATGCCTGGCGGGATGGACGCAGCGGCACGCCGATTGCCCAGGGTTATATGCCCGTCGAGCAGGGTATCGTCCGCGTGCGCATCGCCGGCGATCAGGCCTATCTCACCATCAAGGGGCGCGGGCTCATGACGCGCCGCGAATTTGAATATCCCATTCCGCTGCCCGATGCCTCCGAGCTGCTCGAACATTTCTGCGGCAGCCGCACCGTGGTCAAAACCCGCTATGAAGTACCCATCGGCAGCCACGTCTTTTCTGTCGATATCTTTCACGAAGAGAATGAAGGACTGGTCATGGCCGAGGTGGAACTGAGCAGCGAAAACGAGGAATTGGAATTGCCCGAGTGGATCGGACATGAAGTGACCCGCGATCCGCGCTACCACAACTCCAACCTCCTGCTGTATCCCTATCGCGAATGGCACGCCGAACCCCCGACGGCCTGAGGAAAGCACTATGCGGAATGCAGGTGTTGGTAGCGTGGTGCTCTCCGAGCGCCACGGGGAATTTGTAGTTTGACCCTCATCCTCCGTCCGCTCGGCGAGCGGGCGGCTACTTCAATACAACATCTTGCAAACGGATGTTTGCTTAACCTCATTCGACGCCTATCTTTTCTCACGATCCGTTTACAAACCGCGTTCCTTTGGGTAACAATGGAACGGGTCAAAAAGACAACGGCTGGAGGTTCGAGATGGCAGGCATTCTGATTCGGAATTTGCATACGCTCGTCACCATGAATGAAGAACTTGGCATCATGCATGATGTGGACGTGCTGATCAAAGACGGCAAAATTAAGTGCATCGGGAGGCATCTTGATTTTGAGGAGCAACCGGCCGCCCGCATTCTGGATGGACGCAACCGCGTGGCCTATCCCGGCTTCATCAACACCCACCACCATCTCTATCAAACGCTCACCCGTAACATCCCCCTCGTACACGACGTTAAACTCTTCGACTGGCTCACCAACCTCTACGAAATCTGGCGCGAACTCACCCCGGAGGCCGTCGATGTCAGCGCACGCGTCGGTTTTGCCGAACTCCTCCTCTCGGGCTGCACCACCACCACCGATCATTTCTACGTCTTCCCCCAAAATGCCCCCGCCGAATTTCTCGACATCGAAATCAAAACCGCGCGCGACATGGGCATCCGGTTTCATCCCATGCGCGGCAGTATGAGCCGGGGAAAATCCAATGGCGGGCTTCCCCCCGACGATGTCGTCCAATCGCCGGATGTCATTCTCAAGGACTGCCAGCGTGTGATTGATACCTGGCACGACCCGTCGCCGCATTCCATGTGCCGCGTCATTCTCGCCCCCTGCTCCCCTTTCTCCGTCACCACCGACCTACTCAAGGAATCCGCGGCCCTCGCCCGCGCCAACAAAGTGCCTCTGCACACCCACCTCTGCGAAACAAAAGACGAGGTCCAGTTCTGCCTCGACCTGTTCGGTCAACGCCCGCTCGACTATATGGAATCCTGCGACTGGGTCGGCCCCGACGTCTGGTATGCTCACGGCATCTATTTCAATGACGACGAAATTCCGCGCCTGGCCGAAACCGGCACCGGCATTTCCCACTGCCCCGCCTCCAATCTGCGTCTCGGCTCCGGCATCTGCCGTGTGCCCGAACTGCTGGAAAAAGGCGTCAAGGTCAGTCTGGCGGTCGATGGCAGCGCCAGCAATGATTCCTCCAACTACGTCCGCGAAATGCAACTTGCCCTGCTCGTCCACCGCGTCGGTACGGCAGTGGATGCCATGCCCGCGAAAACCGTTCTCGAGCTGGCCACACTCGGCGGGGCGAAAATTCTTAATCAACCGGCCATCGGGTCGATTGCGCCGGGACAGGCCGCCGATCTGGCCCTCTTCAATCTCAACAAAGTGGAATTCGCCGGTGCCATGCAGTCCCCCGAAAGTGCCATTCTCTTCTGCGGTGCCGGCTCAAGAACCGACTACACCATCGTCAACGGAAAAATTCTCGTGGACCAGGGCGTACTCGTCGGCCTGGATGAATCCGACCTCGTGTACCGGGCCAACCGACTCACCGAACGCATGGTCCGTGCCGCCGGGGTATGACCCCATTCCGGGTTCGAAGTAGCGGGGTGCTCGCCGAGCGCCCCGGGCGGTGACTAACGGTCAACGGCTCGCGAGGACGCTCGCCCTCCAGTCCCGTCTCTCTTTCATTTTCTTTTGCGCTCTATGTGGTGAATTTTCCGAACCCGATTTCGATTGTTCCGGGCGGGGCAATACGTTAAATCAGGAGCCGTACCGCACAGGAACGCACCCCATGGAACGGCTCTACTATTTCATCAAACGTCTGCTGCTGGTGATTCCGACCTTTCTCGGAATCACGGTGGTCTGCTTTGCCCTCACCCAGGTCATTCCCGGCGGGCCGGTGGAACAGATGATCCAGCGCATGCGCGGCATCAACAGCGGACGCCCCGATGCCGCCGCCGCAGAACACTCCTCCATCTCCGAAGAATACAGGAAACAACTCGAAATCCATTTCGGCTTCGACCAACCCTTTTATCGACGCTACTTCCAGTGGCTCGTGCGCGACCGCCTCGGCATGCGGATGGAATCCTATAAATATCCAAATAAAAATGCTTGGCAGATCATACGAGATCGACTCCCCGTTTCTCTGATCTTCGGCATCACCGGCTTTCTGCTCAGCTACCTCATCTGCGTTCCCCTCGGCATTGCCAAGGCCCTTCGGCACGGGACCGCCTTCGACTTCGCCTCGAGCGCCCTCGTCTTCATCGGCTACGCCATCCCGCCCTTTGCCTTCGGCATGATGCTCAAAATGCTCTTCTGCGGCACCGTGGACGGACTCTGGGACTTCTTTCCCGTGGCCGGCTTCCATTCCGACGCCTTTGCCACCTTCACCTTCATTGAAAAGGCGCACGATCTCTTCCTGCACATGTTTCTGCCCGTCCTGTGCTACACGCTCGGCAACTTTGCCATTCTCACCCTGCTGATGAAAAACTCTCTCCTCGATCAGATCGGAAGCGACTACGTGCGCACCGTACTGGCCAAGGGCGGCACCATGCGCCGGGCCGTCTGGGGTCACGCCTTCCGCAACGCGCTCATACCCATCGCCACCGGCTTCGGCGGCATCCTCACCGTGATGTTCGCCGGATCGGTCATCATTGAGCAGGTCTTTGAAATCCCGGGCATGGGCCGCCTCGGCCTCGAGGCCATTGTCGGGCGCGATTATGCTGTCTTTATGGGCATCCTCTCGCTCACCTCCATCCTCGGTCTCCTCGGCAACGTCCTCTCCGACTTCTGTTACGTCCTGATTGATCCACGCATCCACTTCGAACGGTAGCCAAACTGGCAGGATGTCGGGCTCTGGCCTGCCATCCTGCGGCTGACTTACGATATGTTGCATAAAAACGAAGCATTGCCCCAAGTCCACCCCGATGATAAGCTGAAAGTCATCAAATGGAGAGATAACATGCACAATGAATTCACGGCTATAGTTGAAAAAGACGACGAATGGTTTATCGCCTATTCTCCGGAAATTCCTGGCGCAAATGGACAGGGAAAAACAAAAGATGAAGCACTTGAAAATTTGTCGCAAGCAATTAATTTGATTCTGGAAGACCGGCGTGCCGATGCGGCCAATGGTTTGCCGAAAGATGCAGAACGATTAATGGTTGCAATAGGATGAAGCGTACCTCACTGGCGCAAAAAATATGTAAAAGTTTATCCATATCCGAAATAGGATAAACGAGTACACCGCCATGAATATCAACCCACTCACCCTCAAACGCCTCCGGCGCTTCCGACGCAAAAAACGCGCGTGGGTTGCCCTGTGGCTTATGATCCTGCTTTATGCAATCAGCCTCGCGTCCGAACTGCTCTGCAACGATCGACCGCTCTACCTCCGCTTCAACGACCGCTCCTTTTTCCCCGCCTTTCGTTACTATCCCGAAGACCTCTTTCTTGGAAATGGACGCCAAACACGCACCGACTACAAACAGCTCGAACACCATCCCATCTTCACTGCAAACCCCGACAACCGCATGTTCTTTCCGCCGGTCCCCTTCGGCCCGTATGAATCCATCAGCCCCGCAAGCATCCCGGAAAGCAACTGGGCGATGGTCACGCTCACCCCCGAACGCCACGCCGGAACCCTAAACATCGATCCCGACCTCGCCATCCAACGCTCCACCGGCTGCGGATTCTTCTTCGACACCCCCGATACCGACGTCGCCAGCCTCCAACTCCCCAACGAATGGGAACTCCCCGACGCCCTTCTTCAAGCCATCCGTGAACGATTCGCCAACCGCCCCGCCGAACGCTTCTCTCAAACCATCACCCGCCGCTCCGACCCGGAAAAAACCGCGCTCGTTACCCTATCCACCTTCACCTCGCGCTCCAACGCCCCCGACACCGTACGCCTCACCTTTCAAGAAGCCGATTCCCCCTCCTCCGCCCTGCGACGCCGAGTCCTCTTCTTCGACGCCCACGGCGTCCTGCAAAAAGGCTCCACCACCTTCTTTTCCACCCTCACCGAAGAACAACAAGCGCATCTGATCTCACTCGCCCAGAGCACCCTCCCCACCTCCACCTCTCCGCTGAAAATGGAGGGCGAACGTCCCCGCGAGCCGGACCTGCTCATCGCGGGCACCCGCTACACCCTAGAGGCCGTACCCAACACGGTGCAATGGCCCTATCCGCCCCTACGCGGACACTGGATGGGCATTGACAGCGCCGGACGTGACGTGCTCGCCCGCATCCTCTATGGCCTGCGCACCAGCATGACCTTCGGACTTCTCCTCGTGGTGGGTGCCATGTTCCTCGGCACACTCGCTGGCGCCGTCCAAGGATACTTCGCCGGACGCATCGACCTGACCATGCAGCGGCTCATCGAAATCTGGAGCGCGTTGCCCTTTCTCTACATCATGATCCTCATCGGATCGGTCTATGGGCGCGGCTTCATCCTCCTGCTCTTCTGCTACGGCCTCTTCAACTGGATTGGCATCTCCTACTACATCCGTGCCGAATTTCTCCGCCTCCGGCACCGCGCCTTTGTCGACGCCGCACGCTGCCTAGGTCTCCCCGCGCACCGCATCATGTTCCGGCACATCCTCCCCAACGCCATCACGCCCATCATCACCTTCTTCCCCTTCTCTCTCGTGGGCGCGATCGGATCGCTTGCCGCTCTGGATTATCTCGGCTTCGGCCTCCCGCCGCCCGTGCCCAGTTGGGGCGAACTCTTTGCTCAGGCCCAGACCTTCCGATGGGCTTGGTGGCTCATCCTGTATCCCGCACTCGCCCTCTTTATCGTGATGCTCCTCGGCGTCTTCATCGGCGAAGGCGTACGCGACGCCTTCGACCCCAAACCCGTTTCGCGCATGGAATAACTGAATGACCCCCCTGCTCTCCATACAAAATCTGACCGTGCGCTTCGAGACCGACGAAGGCCTCATCACCGCCGTCGATGGGATTTCCCTCGATATTCAGCAGGGGCAAACCTGGGGTCTCGTGGGCGAATCCGGCTCTGGAAAAAGCGTCACCGCGCTGAGCATTCTGCGCCTCGTTCCATCACCCCCCGGAATCATCGCCAGCGGCGCCATCCTCTTTCAGGGTCACGACCTACTCCGCCTCCCGATCGAGCAGCTCCGACCTCTGCGCGGCGAACAAATCAGCCTCATCTTCCAAGAACCCATGACCGCCCTTTCCCCCCTTCACCGCATCGGGGACCAACTCATCGAAACCATCCGCTTCCATCGCGCCGGCTCCCGGCGCGACGCCCGTAAAATCGCCCTCGACTGGATGGAAAAAGTCGGCATCCCCGATCCCGAAGCCCGCCTCGATGCCTGGCCCCATGAACTCAGTGGCGGCATGCGCCAGCGCGTCATGATTGCCATGGCCCTCATGCTCGAGCCGAGTCTCATCATCGCCGATGAACCCACCACCGCACTGGACGTCACTATTCAGGCCCAAATTCTTGATCTGATGCGCTCCATGCGCAGAGCCGACACCTCGCTCCTGCTTATCACCCACGACATGGCCGTCATCCGCGAAATGTGTACCCACGTCGCCGTGATGTATGCCGGCGAAATCGTCGAAACCGCCACCGCCGACGAACTCTTCCACAATCCCCTTCACCCCTACACCCGCGCACTCCTCGCCTCCATCCCCTCCCTGCATCGCGACGAAAAACGCCTACCCGTCATTGAAGGCCAAGTCCCCTCCCCGCATCAGATGCCTGAAGGATGCCGATTCGCCGCGCGCTGCCCCCTCCGATTCGACCGCTGCACCACTGAGCACCCAACACCCCTGGACCTCTACGGACGCCGCGTCGCCTGCTGGAAATATGCGAAAGACCGCGAAAAACAGGGTGTGTCTTCGGAAATATCGCATCCGTAGCGTGGACTTCCAGTCCGCGTTCTTCTGCCATCTCCGTCTTTGTGTTTTTGTATGAAAATTCCGCCACCCATGGACGGCGCGCGGCTCGCGCGCCTGAACGTCAAAGCCCATCGCCCACCGGCCCCGCGAAACATCCCAACGCCGGAGTAACTCCTCACGCTCAAGGCGTCGGAGCCCGACGCCCTCCACAACACCGAAAAGCGTCGGAGCCCGACACCCTCCATCGTTGAGTTCTATGATCTCTTGGTGGTGAATATCATGTATTCTTCCACGTCCCGGGGGCAAGGCGCACTGCGTGACCGGTCCAGCTCAGGCGTTTCTGCTTTTTTAGGCGCAGAATGAGGCGCGAGAGCGACTCCGGGGTGGTCCCGATCGCCGCTGCCACGTCTTTCTTGGACAACGGAACCTGCATTTCCTCCCGTTCTCCATATTGATCCCGCAGAAAAAGGAAGAAACGAGCCTCCACATCGAGAGCGGTGAGCCGCTGAATCTGCTCGGTGAGGTAGCGTTGCTTGTGCAACAGCATCACAATAAAATCCTGACGAAACGATTCCTCCGCCAGCAGGTGCCGAATGCCGGCGCGGGGAAGCGCCATCACCTCGGAATCCTGCAGCGCCACCGCCGTGACCGGATAACTGTCCCGCTCATACAAAATGACTTCCGCGAAAACCTCGCCGGGCTTGATTACGCGGATCACTGTTTCCCGTCCGTCCGGCGTGGTTTTATACAGTTGAATGCGCCCGCGAATGAGCAGATAGAAGGCATGCCCGGACTCCCCTTCGAGAAAGAGCCTCTCCTTTTTCGGTAGCGAGCGAATCGTGCAAATCGCCGCCAATTCGGCCCGACTGGACGGCTTCAGCTCCCGGAAAAACGGAACCGTCGTCATAATAACTTCATTTCGTGGTGATGCAGACATGCGCACTCTCCTTGCGTGCATACGATGCGGAAGCGTCCCCACCAAGTCAAGCCCAGTGAAAATACGGAGAGGTTTAACGCAGAGAGGCAAGTATCGCGAACTTTGGGAGGGACGTTGTCCCCAACGTCCTTTTATTTATCTCCAGATCGGTCCTTATTTCCTTTGCTCTTCGCACTCTTCCCGTTCACTCACTCTCCGCTTGGCCCGTGGGGACACGGGCCCTCCCGAAACAGCATTTCTCCTGTCATTTGCGTCCATATGCGTTCATTTGCGGTTCTTTCTCCCGGTTTTTATCATTATTTCCGCATTTTTGGTTTTGGCTATGCTGCTGCAAGACATAAAACTTGTCATTCGGGGTCCCAATCTGCGAAATGAGTGCCAAACAGAAAAAACGAGCCTCTTCAAAATAGATATAGACCATGAGAACAGACGACTTCAGTTATACCTTGCCCCCGGAGCTGATTGCACAGCATCCCGCTGAACGGCGCGACCATGCACGCATGATGGTGCTGGACCGCGCCGCGCAAACCTGGGCACACCGCTGCGTGAGCGATTTGCCGGACTACCTACGCCCGCACGACCTGCTCGTGCTGAACAATACCCGCGTCATCCCGGCACGTATCTTCGGACACAAACCTTCCGGCGGACGAGTCGAATTTCTTTTTCTCGAAGAAACGGCGTCCAACACCTGGCAGGTATTGATGCGTGCCTCGCGTCGCCCAAAGCCCGGCACGCGGGTGATGCTTGGGCACCACGGCGCAGCCGTGGAAATTCTGGAGGAAGGCAAACTCGGGCGGGCGACGGTCCGGGTGATTTCGGACCAGCCATTTCTCGACGTTCTGGAACAGGACGGTATCGCCCCGCTTCCCCCCTATATTTCGCGCGATTATTCATCCGAGCAGGACACCCCGGAAGACCGTGCGCGCTACCAAACCATCTATGCTTCACGGCCCGGCGCGGTGGCGGCACCGACCGCCGGACTCCACTTCACCCCTGAACTGCTCGATAAACTCGCCGCATGCGGGGTGGAACGGACAGAAGTCACGCTGCACGTCGGCATCGGCACGTTTCGTCCGGTCTCGGTTGAGCGTGTGGAAGATCATGTCATGGATGAGGAGCGCTACGAGATCACCGAGGCGACAGCACGGGCGATTGCATCAGCCCGCGAGCACGGCGGGCGCATCACGGCAGTGGGAAGCACCTCCGTGCGCACGTTGGAAACCGTGGCCGCGCGTCCGGAAGGCTTTGGCGCAGGCACGGGGCGTTCCGGATTGTTCATCACCCCGCCTTACTCATTCAAGCTGGTGGACCTCATGCTCACCAATTTCCACCTGCCCAAGTCAACTCTGCTGATGATGGTGTGCGCGTTGGCGGGGCGGGAATTCATGCTCGAGGCGTATCGGGAGGCGGTCCGGGAAAAATATCGCTTTTTCAGTTACGGTGATTGTATGCTGATCCTGTAAAGCGGGTGTTCCGTAACCGAACTGCAACGAGCAGGTATTTCCCGCATCTTCCAGTCGAGCACCATTTGTTCCCTGCCCGCTTTACTGAAAATCGCTGGCGCGATTTGGGATATACGTGGCATGGGCGTTTGGTCCGAGCGGTACATTCCGGTCGTAGTGCGAATTTTGGGAGGGATGCTGTCCTCAGCGTCCTTATATTTATCTCCAGCTCATTCCTTATTTCTCTTGCTCTCTGCGCTCACTCTCCGCTTGGCCCGTGGGGACACGGGCCCTCCCCGAGAGCATTCCTCTGCGCCTCCGCGCCACTGCGTCTCTGCGTTATATTCTCTACGAAGGCCCTGTTGTTTCACGAAATTCCCGGAAGAACCCATATAATCTTCTTTCTTTTGCATAGAGTGAAGTTTTCAGGTACTAAAGCGGATTGCAGGAGGGACGCTGACCTCCGTCCGACTTTCCCGTGAACAGTGTGCCGAAAAAACAAACGAAGGGACTCCAAGATGGCCCGCCGAATCGACAACGATCCCCGGCTTTTGTTGATCACCCTCTGGGTACAACCGGTGCGTATCATGCAGGTCTTGGCCTGCACCGCACTCATGATCCTGCCGCGTCTGCTTTTTTTTCCGGCGCAGCCCCTGCCCTTTTACCTGCCTTTTAATCCCGCCTCGCCCCTGATTCCCGCAAGTGGCATTCTGTTCGGCCCCGCCGGCGCGTGGGCCGCCTTACTAGCCTCCCTGCTCGCCGACTGGATGGTGAACATGGACACGGTGCTCAGTCCGTTTCGAGCGCTCGGTTGTTTTTTCTTCGCCTTCAGCGCGCATCTGATGTGGTCGCGGCTGGCACCGCGTCCGGGGGTGCCCTGTGCACGGCTTTCGCTTGCCGTCCGTTTTGGTCTGGCGGCACTGCCGGGCTGCCTGCTCAACGCCGTCTGGGCGGGATTCGGAAGCGAGGTTTTACGTCTATACCCCTTTCCTTATGTCGCCACCCTGCTCCTGCTTCAAAGCCTGATCTTCGTGCCGCTGCTCGGCATCCCCCTATTGGTCTGGCTGTTCAGGCATCCTCACATGGGGCGCCCCGTCAGGCAGATGGAAATCGAATATCCGACTGGGTGGCGGTTCAGCAAACGCGGCGCGATCGGGTTAATCCTGAGCGCCGCTGGCGCCGTGGTTTTAGGGATGCTGATTTCGAGCAGCGTCTACCACATCGGACCTTTCTCGGCCTTTGTGGTCGGCGTCACCAACTGCCCCTGGGTGGTTGCCGTCGTAACGCCCTTCATCCTTTCGACGTGCTTTTTCCTCTTTTGGGGAAAGAGCTTTAAATTCAGCAACCGCGCTGAGATCAATTCATCGGCAAAAGGATGGCGGCTCCCGTCCGGTCTTCTTCGCGAAGGAGGCTGACCGTTCCTCCGTGATGCTCCGCATATTTTCGGGCGATGGGAAGGCCCAGCCCGAGGTGACGCGTCTTGGTGGTGAAGAAGGGAGCAAAGAGGTCGTCGGGTGCCGAGAAACCGGCACCGGAATCGGTTATGCGCACGGTGAATCCTTCAGAGACCAGCCGCGACTGAATCAACACGTCGCGTCCAGACGCCGCTTCAGCGGCATTGCGCAGCAATTCACAGAGCGGAATGTACAGGGCGTCTTTTTCGGATATCCGCTGGTCCAGGGGCATCTCATTTTCCATCAAAAAAGCCTGCGTCGGGAACTCTTCCTGAATGGTGCGGATGGTCGCCGCCAAGATTTCTGAAACCGGCATGGGCGGAGAGGAAGATACCGGGTCGAAGAACAATTGCATCCGGTTGGTCAGGGCGGTAATGGTATCGCACTCGGCTTGTATGAGCGGGAAATACTCCAGTTCATGGGGCGTCATACGTCCAGCCAGTTCCTTGGCCAAAAAGGTCATCGAGGCTTTCAGGCCAGACGCCGAATTACGCAGGCGGTGCCGAAGCACCTTGTTCATACGAATCAAATCCTCTTCCCGCATCTGCATGTCCATCGGCGCGTTCCTTTCCAACCGGCGCTTCATTCGCGCCTCTTCGAGGAGAGAAAAACAAAATCGGCCCGAATAGGCCAGCCTCATTTCGGGCAAAACAGAATACGTGACAGAACCTTCGCCCTTCTGCTAAGATTCATCCCATGTCTATATGTGAAAAAGCGTGGATGCGCAAAACAGCGAGGTCGCCCGCCGCCCGGCGCGCCCTGATAACGGCGGCCTGTCTTGCGCTCGCCAGCCTTCCCGCGGCTTGCTTTCGCGAGCAGCAGCCCCCCCCGCCTTCGCCGGACGGTTCGGCGCCCCGGGATTACCGACAGATGCTCGACCGCGTGCATGAGCGCAACGCCTACAATGATTCGCTCGACACAGTAAAAGAGGCCATCCAACGATTCCAGGTGGAACTGGGTCGCCTGCCAACCAATCTGGTTGAGCTCGTCCGTTACCGCTACATCGAGGAGTTCCCGGAGAAAATTCCACCCGGCTACACCTTCGGCTACGATGCGGTACGCGGTTACGTGACGTTTATGAAATTACCCGAAGGCGATGCGCAGCCGCCGCCCGCTCAGTAAGGCCAACGTCTGCCGAACTCTGCGGAGCTGCTCCCGAAAAATGAAAACATGCCGCCGTCAGTTTGCCGTGGTCCTAAGCGCGCTGTCGCTTATGGGCGCGGCCTGTTCCGGCCCGGGGGGCCCCGTGCCCGGGGGCCTGAAGCGTAACCGCCCCGAGCGCATGTTGATTGAAAATCGGTATGACTCGGAACTTATCCAGACCTGCGTGAGTCCCGAAGCGATGATCACCCGCTTCATCCGTGAATTAAGCGATCAGGGACTGACCCTGCGCCTCGAAAAACCAGGACGCGAAACCGCCAAACTGCTTTTTTCAGCCCCGCTGGCCGAAGGCTATGTGCAACTGGAAAAACAGCACGAAGAAGGCATGCGCTTTACCGTGAAATATGAATTTCGAATCAAGGCTCGTCGTTTTCCATCCACCGAAGAACAGGAGGCGGAAATCAATCGCCTGACTGCGTACCTGCAATCCGTGCTGGCAGAAGCCCAACTCACGGCCTGGAAAGACTGAACATCGCTATTGAACTGCTTCGCTCCAAGGGGTATAACTTCCAAACGATTTTGGAGTGAAGCGTTAACCGTTTGCCGAGAGGATACCATGAAGGCACCGTTCAAAATACCGCGATGGATGATCTACACCCTGCTCAGCCTGCTGACCATTCTGCTGATCGGACTGAACACCGGACTCTTTCTTTCGGCCATGAAACCGCCGGAACCGGATACGACCTTCCACATCGGATACGTGGCAGCGGCCCTCTCCTCCCTGCTCAGCCTGGCCCTGATGGCAGGACTTTTCCTGACCATGAAAATGGCCCTTACAGCCCGCTATACGAGTGCGTCCAATGAAATGCTCGCCGTCGCCGAGTGGGTCTATCGCAACGTGATTCAGCGGCGCGCACCCGAAGTCACCGTCACGGAAGGAGACGCCTTGCAGAAGCAGGTCGAGGACTGGTACTACGAGCGCCAGCGCGATGTGGATCAACAGGTCGACGCCCGCACCGAGGAATGGACCAAAGAACTGAAAATGGCCACCGACTTCCAGCTCGCCATGCTCGAACGCCCCTATCCGGCCATCCCCGAAATTCACATCACCGACCGTGTCCGCCTCAACTTTTTCCATCGCTATCAACCCGCATCCGGCCTCGGAGGCGACTTTTTTGACATCATCAAAGTCGACCGCGATGTCGGCGGCATTTTTATTGCCGATGTGATGGGCCACGGAACCCGCAGCGCGCTGATCACCTCGATCCTGCGCACCCTGATGTCCGAGGCCATGCAGGTGGGTCGCAACGCACCGCACTTTCTCGGCCAGGTGAACAAGAGTTTCTGTGAGATTCTCAAGACGATCCCCGACTTGGTCTTCGCCTCCGCATTTTATTTTGTGGTGGATACGACGGCCCGCGTAGTGACCTTTTCCTCGGCAGGCCATCCTCCTCCCATCCATATCCGCCGGAGCATCAACCGAGTGGAATACATGAACGTGCCGCTGCCGCGAGCCGCTGCACTCGGAGTCCTTCCTGACGAGGAATTCCCCGGCGGAAACATGCGTATTCAGCCTGAAGACGTCTATATTTTCTACACCGACGGCCTCACGGAAGCCTTCAATCCAGACGGCGAGGAATTCGGAGAGGAACGCACCCGGCGCGTGGTCGAGCACTACATGTATCAGGATGTCAAAACCATCATCAACAAACTGTACGAAGCCGTCACAGAATGGGCCGATGGACGCCCAATGGCCGATGACATCTGTCTGATTGCCGTGGAAACCACCACCAAGCCGCCCCCCAAGCCGGACGACGAATCCGAAAAGGCCTGAGGCCGGATCAGGAATGCGCAGGCCCATCGGCTGTCAACGCCCTTCGGCCAACAGGAGAACCGCCGTTATGAGCGATAAATGGACCGCACAAAAAATCAAACTGTTCAAAGGAAAGGGCCGTCTGGCGGCATTGACGGCACATGATTTTTCCCTCGCCCGGCTCGTGGATGCCGCAGGCATTCCCATTGTCCTGGTGGGCGATTCACTCGGCATGTACGCCCAGGGGAACGACAACACCCTGCCCGTCACCATGGATCAAATGGTCTACCACACCACGATCGTGGCACGCGGCGTGAAAAACGCCCTCGTCATTGCGGACATGCCCTTTCTCTCCTATCAGGCATCGGATGATGAAGCCATGCGCAATGCCGGACGCTTCCTGAAAGAAGCTCACGCCGACGGCGTCAAGGTGGAGGGCGGCACCCTACGGGCACCGTTGATCCGCCGAATGATCGAAAATGGGATTCCCGTCATGGGGCACATCGGCCTCACCCCGCAGAGCATCCATGCCTTCGGCGGCTATAAAATACAAGGCCGCACTCACCCCGAGGCCCAGCGGTTGATCGAGGATGCCAAGGCACTGGATGAAGCCGGTATCTTTTCGCTCGTGCTCGAATGCGTCCCCGCCGCACTCGGCGCTGAAATCACCGCCGCCGTATCCATTCCAACCCTCGGAATCGGAGGCGGCCCCTCCTGCGACGGACAAATACTCGTCACCCATGACGTACTCGGCCTACTGGGCGACTTCAAACCCCGGTTTGTGAAACGCTATGCCGACCTGGGCGAAACCATTGTCCAAACGTTGCAGCAATATCGTGACGAAGTGGAACAAGGCACCTTCCCCGATGCGGAACACTCCTACTAGCAGGTTTTCGGGCTTGAGGCCCGAAAGCCTGCTAGACAACAACAGCGAGTACGCTGTTGTCTTTCGAAGGGACTCACTATTTCTAATCTGTGAAAATCTGCGTAATCTGTGGACAAATAAACATTGGTTGCGGCTCTAGGAAACGAATAGTTTTTTAAGGGAAATGAAATGGAAATCATCCGAACGGTTCAGGAGATGCAGACCACGGCACGGAAATGGCGGCGTGACGGACTTCGAATCGGTTTTGTGCCGACCATGGGCTATCTGCACGCCGGGCATCTTTCCCTCGTTCATTTGGCCCGCCAACAGAGCGACCGGGTGGTCGTCAGCATCTTTGTGAATCCGACACAATTCGGACCCAACGAAGATCTCGATGCCTACCCGCGTGATTTTGCGCGCGATGAAACGCTTTGCCGTGAAGCGGGTGTGGATTGCATTTTTTATCCATCCGTTGCCGAAATGTATCCACCGGGCGCCGGGGTATATGTGAATGAAGACCGTCTCTCCACGAGGCTTTGCGGGGCCTCGCGTCCGGGGCATTTTCGCGGCGTATTGACTGTCGTCGCCAAACTGCTCCACATCGTGCAGCCCGATGTGTCCGTCTTCGGAAAAAAAGATGCCCAACAGTTACGCCTGATCCAACAGATGGTGAACGACCTGAATATTCCGGGAACGATCATCTCCGGCCCCATCGTGCGGGAAGCGGATGGGCTCGCCATGAGTTCACGCAATATCTATCTCTCCGAAACAGAACGCCGAGATGCCCTCTGCCTGTGCAAGGCCCTAGATCAAGCCGAACGGATGCACGCCTCCGGCGAACGCTCCGCAGCGCGAGTCATCGCCTCCATGGAAACCATACTGAAGGCCGCACCCTCCGCTCGAATCGATTATCTTTCCATCGTACATTGGGCCGATTTCTTGCCCGCCGAACAATTGGAAGGCGACATCCTGATCGCACTGGCCGTATACATCGGCAAGACCCGCCTGATTGACAACACCCGATTGAAGACCACGGATACGCCCGCCTCATGAAAAAAGATCGTCTCGCATCTTTCCGCGAAATCCTGACCACACTCGAAAAACATCCGCCCGCATGGGCTTGTCAGGAGAAGCGCATCGAGGCCTTTCTTGCCCTCGGTCACCTCTTCGAGACCTCCATACGTCCTGGACAAATGCTGGACCTGGTGCAGAATCCAAATCCCCTCTGGGAGATGATCTATCACCGCCTGAAGGACGCGCTTTCGGATGCGGAACGTGCCGCACTCGCACCAAGCGAGTGGCGTCTGTGGCAAATGTACAATGCGGGCGTGATCCTGAAGAACAGGGACGTGACCATCGGCGTGGACTTGGTTCCCGTACTGCGAACCTATGGCTGGCCCGACCCCGAAGCTCTGACCCAACGAACCGCCGCACTCCTGGATGTCCTGCTCATCACCCATCATCATCCCGATCATTACGACCGCGCCCTAGTGCGCGCCTGCATCGAACTGGGCAAGCCCGTCTGCATCCCGGAGGACATCCAATCGGACTGGGAAACGAACCCCAACCTCCAGGTCTTCCGAGACGCCACCACGCTGACGCTCTGCGACCTGGAAATCACCGGCCGACGCGCCATTCATGTATGGCGCGAAACGGCTGATGAACTGCCGTTGATATATTATGAGATGACCGATACGGATGGCCGAACCATGCTCTTTGCCGGCGACGCCGATTACACGAAAGAGTTTACCTGCACACCCGGCAGAACCGTAGACGCCCTGTTCCTGCCCTGGCGCAGCCCCAATGCCCGTTTCGAGGAAGGCTCACCCGCACAAACCGGCACCACCACCGATGCGCTGAAAATCGTAACCGACCGCCTTCATCCCCGACACATCATCCTCGAACACTACGCCGAGTTGGAGCACGTTTATCAGAACTACCCAGCCTCCTACGACCTTGCCGCAACCCTGAAGCAGGCCTCATCCGTTCCACTGGAGTGGATGTTCTGGGGTGAACACATGACCCTGACGGCAGGCTGTCGCGCATCGCCCCGCCATCCTGCCGGTTAACCACAGCGTGTGCGCTGTTATGATGGGGATTTGGTGCGGAAAATAAAAAAGGGCTGATCTTGCGATCAGCCCTTCAACATCAGATTAACTTGCTCTTATGATCTACGACGACGAATCGCGTAGAGTCCAGCAAATCCGAGAACCAGAAGTGTTGCAGATATCGGTTCAGGGACGGAGGTCGTTATACTCGCTGAGTCGAACAACATATCAGTAGTATCGCCGTCGTCGATGTCGACTCCCTTTACATTAACCCATGCCCCGAGTTCACTGAAGGCACCCGCTGCTACATTCGTAACAGCGAAGGTGTGCTGGACCCATCCGTCACCCCAAGTCTGAGCGGAAAGAGCGCTGGTGAAATAGATGTCCTGCCAAACGTCAGGGCCACTACCACCCTTCATGCCCATGGAAACATACGCATCTGTAAATACGGGGGAATTATTGCAGAATGCCCAGATGGAGAATTCGAACGTTTCGCCGACTTCGAAACTCGTCAACAACTCCTGACCAAGAAAATGGTCTCCGGGAGTATCAGCTACATGGTTGTGTAACCTCATTACGTTACTGCCGTCTTGGGCCGCCCAACCGCCACCCCAACCAGATATATCGGTACGATCATTACCATCTGACCGACTCCAGCCCGCGGGATCCCAGGACCCACCGGCTCCTTCGGTTTCAAATGATGCGTTCGTTAACAGATTCGCTGTAGCAAGCGAAGCACACGCGAACACGAAAAGCAGTGACAATAGTAACTTCTTCATCTAGTTCCCTCCTTAATAAATGACAACTTTGGTAGCACCGAGAAGTGCATTCACTTCACACAATCAACACGAACATTATTCACGAGACCGCCCTCGACGTCAAACTTAAAACTGTGAGAAATGGCGTTTTTTTCTAAGAAATTGAGAGCGTTTTCATTGTCCGCCGGCAGGTTGATCTCTGGATTGGTGTGTGTTGATACTGTTTCCCTACCGAAGCGTAAACAGTAACATCATGCTCTTCCCCTGCCTCTCTCCTCATTCTTCGTGGCTTCGCTTCGTGTGAGAACCTCCCGGAATCACGGCAAGCTATCGTTTGCCTTAAGCAATCCGCCGCCACGCCCCGAAGCCCATCAAAACACTCGATTTCAACGGCCTCTCGCGCCTCATCAAAACCCAAACCGCGACGGATTGCTACGGATTGCCGACAAAAAATATCTAATGCGGCATTGCCCGCGAAACAACGCCGAACTAACATCACCAACATGAATGCTGCATCGGACATTTTCAGTCGCATTATTAAAGAGAACATCGAACGCGAGCGCCTCACTCTCTCGCCCCATGCCTGCCCGAGTACCTCCGGCCTGCGCCACCACCCCGAGCGCGAAGCCGTTCCAGACCATGAAAATTTTCGCCCCGTATTCTACCACGACACCGACAGCATTATCCATTCACGCGCCTACACCCGCTACATCGATAAAACCCAGGTCTTTTCTCTCTTCGAAAATGATCACATCACGCATCGGGTGCTCCACGTGCAGTTCGTTTCCAAAATCGCGCGGGTCATCGGTCGGGCCCTCTCCCTCAACGAGGACCTAATCGAAGCCATAGCGCTCGGGCACGATCTCGGGCACGCGCCCTTCGGACACGATGGCGAGGCCATTTTGCATCAAATCTGCTGCCAACATGGTCTGGGCTGTTTCTGCCACAATGCGCAAAGCGTGCGCGCCCTCATGCTACTCGAACGCGCCGGAACAGGTCTCAACCTATCCCTGCAGGTGCTCGATGGCATCCTCGCCCACAACGGCGAAATGCTGAACCGGGAATACATCCCCCAATACGGAAAAACCTGGGATGAATTCGAAGCGGAATATCACGCCTGCTTCGCCGAAGAGGGATTCAGCCGGAAAATACGCCCGATGACCCTCGAGGGATGCGTCATGCGCATTTCCGACGTCATTGGCTACATCGGACGCGACATTGAAGACGCGATCGAACTCAACCTGCTCGCACGCCAGGATATTCCCGAATCCATCACCCACGTCCTCGGCAGCCGAAATGCCGAAATCATTGACTGCCTCGTTCGCGACCTGATTGAACACAGCTACGGCAAGGATCACCTGGCCTTCAGCGGTGACGTGTTTCAGGCCCTACACGACCTCCTCGAATTCAACCGCGAGCACATCTACTTCAATGAAAAAATCAAAGGCGAGCTCCCGAAAATACGCAACATCTTCTCTATGCTCTTTGAGCGCTATCTCGAAGATTTGCGAAGCAACAACCGGCAGTCCGACCTGTTTGCCCATTTCCTTCGCGACAACATGGCCGAGTACATCAAGCAGACCAAACCCGAGCGGGCCATCATTGATTTTCTCGCCGGCATGACCGACCGTTTCATGGTCGATCAGTTCCGCCGCACCTTCCTGCCGCACTCCCTGGGCTATCAGGCACCCGGCGAATAGGTCCACACCTCGCTGATGCGATCCGAATACGCGCAGACCACTTCCACATGCCGATGGCCCGCCATATGCAGAGACGCACGCGTCTCCGCTAACGCCAGATCATGCCGATTGCAGTCCCGGCTGATATGCGCCAGATACACCCGCCGCAACCGGGCTCCGCCCAGCTCCGCCAGGAGTTCCGCCGCGTGCCGGTTCGAGAGATGCCCGGAACGCCCGTGAATTCGACTCTTCAGCGACCACGGGCGCGCCGATTGCTGCAACATCAATTCGTCGTGGTTCGACTCGATCACCAGCGCATCGCAATTGCGCAGTTTCTCGCGAATCAGATGGGTTGTCATGCCCATATCCGTCACCACGCCCACCCGCGTACGCCCCGCGTTCAACACGTAACCCACCGGATCATACGCATCATGCGGAACCGAAAAAGGCTCCAGGGAAATGTCACCAATCGAAAACGCCGTACCCGTGGTGAACACCTTCCAGGGCAACTCTCGCGCATTGGGCGTCCTGCGGTATCCATCAATCGTTCCACTGTTGGCATAGAGCGGAATCTGATGCCGCTGATTCATCACCGCTACGCCGCGAACATGGTCGATGTGCTCATGCGTCACACAAATCCCGCTGATGGCCGAAGGTTCAAAACCCGCTTCTGCGAGGCGACGCGCCGTCTCGCGTCCACTCAATCCCGCATCAATTAGCAGCGCCGTCTCATCGGTCGATGCCAACACGCAATTTCCACTGCTTCCACTGGCCAAAACACACAATCTGAAATTCATGAATCCCCTGCCGCCCGCCGCCTGAAAATATGGGCTGAACATGTAATATGCTTGTTTAACGTTCCAAGTGATTTAGAATGCCTGCCAATACAAAAGAGCAACATTCGGTTGGAATAAGCGGCACAGTAGTGGAACCCTTATGGCAAATCAATTTTTATCTCAGACCCAGCAGCAACGGCTCTCTCAGGTGTTGGCCCCTCAACTGCGCCAATCCCTTCATCTGCTGCAAGTGCCCATCCTCGAGCTCCAATCCGTCATTCAGGAAGAGCTGCAAACCAACCCCACCCTCGAAGAAAGCCTGACGGCACCGGACCCACTCACGCCTACCCTCGAGGACGAAAAGCCGCCCAAGCCCGGCGAAGAACCTCCCGATCAGGCCTTTGAACAAGAGTTCCAGGAGCTTGCTCATCTCGATGATGAATGGCGCGACTACTTTCGGATGGATCACTTCAATATCCCTTACACGCGGGATGATGCCGCCCGCCGCGAATTCTTCATGAATTCCATCTCCCAATCCGAATCGCTCCAGGAACATCTGCTGCGTCAACTGACCCTCGGTGATCTGGATGCCGAGGAAATCAAAATCGGAGAGCTCCTCGTCGGCAACATCAACGACGATGGCTACTTCGCCTCCTCCACCGAAGACCTTGCCCGCTCCACCGGGTACGAAAAAGAAAAGGTGGACGACATCCTCTCTGTCATACAGGAATTCAATCCCATCGGCGTCGGTTCGCGTGATTTGCGCGAGTGCCTCCTCCTTCAGCTCAAACGCCTCGGACTGAGCGACTCGCCCGCCGCCACCATCATTCAGGACCATCTCGACCGCCTCGCCGCAAAGAAGCTGCCCGACATCGCCCGGGCCATGAAAATACCCGTCGAAGAGGTCCAATCCATCGCGCATTTCATTGCCACGCTCGAACCCAAGCCGGGACGCATGTTCAGCGCCGAAACCCCTGCCTACGTCCTTCCCGAAGTGATCGTACAAAAAGTGAACGACGACTACATCGTCATCGTCAACAACGACCAAATTCCCCACCTACACATCAGCCGCCACTACCGCAGGCTCATGGAAAATCCAGAAACCTCCACCGAAACGAAAAAATACATCCGCGAAAAAATTCAATCCAGCAAGTTTCTCATCAACAGCATTCATCAACGCCAGCAGACCATCTACCGAATCGCCACCGAAATCGTGCGAGTGCAGCGTGCCTTTCTCGATCACGGCATCACGCACCTAGTTCCGCTGATCATGTCCGAAGTCGCCAACGTCCTCGGCGTCCACGAAACCACCGTCAGCCGCGCCATTTCCAACAAATACATGCAGACCCCACGCGGCGTGTTTGAAATGAAATACTTCTTCACACCCGGCTTCAAAACTGACGCAGGTGCCAACATTTCCAACATGACCATCAAAGATACCATCGAGCAGATGATCCGCGAAGAAGATCAAGCCCATCCCCTCTCCGATCAAGACATCGTCGGCCTGCTCAAGGAAAAAGGAATCACCGTCGCACGGCGCACCATCGCCAAATACCGAGATCAACTTAACATTCAACCCTCACACCTTCGTAAATCTTATTGACCGAAACCCCGCCCCACGCGGCTCAACCCATGATGCGAAACGAAAACAAAACGATGATGGACGTGGTTCAGCGCGAAAAGGATTACGTGCTTTTCTCCTGTGGCGAACCTTTGCGTACGCCCGAAGGCTGCGAAGTGGCTCACCGTTCCCCCCGTCTCCTCGAACAGTTGCAGCGCGAATGGCCAACCTGCACCGCCTCAACCCATCCCACCCAGGCGCTCGGCCCGGCCCTGTTCCGAACGCTCTGCGCCCTGCGCAATCTCCCGGATGATACCGCCACCACCCACTGGACCGCTCTCATCGAATCGGACCCCCTGATCAACAAACCGGCCTTCGACGCCGTATCAGGAAAGCAAAACAATCCCACCTTCATGGCCAAACTAATGGAGGACCAGGCACGCTTCGCCCTCTTCTTCAACGGACTGGCCAATGCCGTCAAAGCCTGCAATCGTTTCCTGCTCGATTTCACCGAAGGACACATCGACTTCGCAAAAAAGGACGGTGAAACACTCGCACCACTCTTCTATCAGGCCTATCAGCAGCTGGCAGTCGAAGAAAAAACCGCCATTCATCTCTTGGCCTCCACTCACGCCTGCGGCATCCTTCTGCCCCTCCTGCTGATCCTGCGCAAACTCTCTTCGGCGGAATATGTCAGCGCCCTCTTCGGCCTGCATCCGCCGCAGGAGTCGGAACAAAGCGGCCTCCTCAACCCATTCGCCGAGCGACTCGCCGCACCAGACCTTCCGACAAACCGCCCCGACTGGGATCGCCCCGAACCCTCCTTCGAATCCCTGCGTGCCCAGGTCTGGAGCGTGTTGGACTTCCTCTTGAGTGCCGATTTTGTCAAAGATGCCCATACCGATGTGCTGCAGATCATACGGGCCGGCGAAAGTTTTAACACGGAATTCAAGACCTCCCTGCGGTGGAACGTCAAAGCCGAGCGAAAAGATGCCGCCATGGAACATGCCGTGCTGAAAACCGTCAACGCCTTCCTAAACTCCTCCGGCGGAACACTTCTCGTCGGCGTGCGCGACGACGGCTCCATTGAAGGCCTCGAAATCGACCAATTCCCGAACGAGGATCGCTACGCCCTTCACTTCTGGAATCTCATCAAATCCACCATGGGCCAGGAGACCTCACCCCTGATACACGCCGTCTTCGAACCCGTGGGCGACCGTAAAGTCTACGTCGTGCAGTGTTCTCCCAGCGCACACCCCGTTTTTCTCCAGCAAAAAGGGCAGGATGATGAATTCTACATCCGGGTCGGTCCAAGCAGCGCCAAGCTCTCTGTCAAAGAGGCTCTCCACTACATCAACGCCCGTTTTCAGAACCCAATAAGCGCTTGATTCCACTCCGCCTCTTCGCTAGGTTCAACCTAAATTTTTCACCCATGTCCCGATGGAAGGAACCACGGACGCAACGGAAGATTTAGCATGGAACAAAACCAAAACAATCCAGACCATGCCGCGCCGAAAAAGAAACACCTCAAAGATCCTTTTCTCCGTCGGCAGGTAACGTGTCCCATCTGCGAAAATGCCGTCGAGCAGATCGGCTTGAAAACGAATCTGTTCCGGGCCCAACACAAGGATGTGGACCGGCGTCCCTACGGCTATCGCTGGGAGCAGGAAAACCTCGCCAAATTCCACCCGCCCTTCTTCTATGTCTGGCATTGTCCCAAGTGTTACTTTTCTGCCGGGCGCAAGTACTACGAAGACCCGCTCAAAGACTGCTTCCTCACCCTGCGCAAATTCAAGGAAACGATCGAAACAAAGTACAAAACCGATCCGGCGGCCAAAAAAATCATCAACAAACTCACCGAGGGCATCGCCGCCGATAATTTCTGCTTCAAACAGGCCTTTCAACTTCATCTTCTGGCCATCTACTGGGCCGAACTCTTTCCGGAACTGGCCAAACGCGACGCCATGAACCTGGCCCGCTACTACCTCCGTGTCGCTTGGCTCTTTCGCGATCTGAGCGAGAATGAAAGCGCCAAAGCCGCCGAAGGCCCCGCCATTCAGGCCTTCTTTTCAGATATGAAAACCGTCTGGCCCGACGTGACCGACAGCGATGAAGGCGCCCTTCGAAAAGCCGCCGCCTACTATGAAGTCACCCTCGGCAATTCCGAAATGATTAGCAACGCGGTGGATCAACTAAACGTCCTCCTCATCGTCGCACAGGTGTACCTCAAACTCGCCGACCTGAAACCGGCCCTCGATGCCCTGACCTCCGCCGTCACCGGCGGCACCCGCTCCAAACAGGAGATCGACACCTCCTTGCGCACACCCCAGCGCGACGCCGAAAATCAGCTCAGCGAAAAGGACAAACAGGACTTGGCCCAGCAAAGCGTAGACCTGCGCGGCCTCATTGATCGCGCACGCAACATGCTCGACAAAGTCAAAGAAGATTGGCTCGCCGAACAAACGGCCAAGGCCAAGGAAATCATGTCTGCCAACAAAGGAAAGACCCGAACCCAGTTGCGCCAAATACTCGAAGCCCAGAGCATAGAACCCCGCGTGGTCAACCGCCTGCTGCCCGTGGAACAGGTACAGCAGAAAAAAGGGTTCCTCGCCTCCATCTTGGGCGGCTGACCTGCCCCGGGAGGGCAGGATTTCAAATTCAAAATATCAAATCTAAAATATTCATCCCCGATCCTGGAGGGCGAGCGTCCCGCGAGCCGAGGTGGGATGGTTGATCGGATGTGGGGACGGCTCACCTGGACGGATTCCGCCCTATCTTTTTCCTTCATAGCCTGCTGCCATCTTGTGAAAACCTTTCTGCTGCGCCCGCAGCCCAAGACACAACAGCGCGTTCACTACAGAATATCGCAAACGGATGTTTGCATGCAGCAATCCGTCGTGTGGTCCAGGAGTAGGTCACACCCATCATCGTAGACAGCATCTACTAAGTAGCTCAGCATCCAAGGCACGACGGATTGCTACCGCTGAAACTGCCGACACAACAAGCCCGCCTCGGCAAACAGACTGCGCGCCTGCTCGCTGAAATGGTACTCCTCCTCATACACCACTTCCACGATCCCGGCATTGATAATCATTTTCGCACACATCAGGCATGGACTGATCGTGCAGTAGAGCGTACCCCCGCGCACCGCAATCCCGTGATAAGCCGCCTGCACAATTGCATTCTCCTCCGCATGAGCGCAGATGCAATCGCCCAGACTGTGGCCCGAAGGCGCATCACTGCTGCAACGCGGGCAACCTCCCTCAAAACAGTTTCTCACCCCGCGCGGCGTACCGTTATAGCCCGTCGAAATGATACGCCTTTCCCGCACAATCAGCGCCGCCACCTGACGACGTGAGCAATTGCCGCGACGCGACACCACATGCGCAATATCCATGAAATACGTATCCCAATCCGGGCGTGAAATTATGTTCGTCATATTATCCATCCTTCCGCATGTCGCGCTGCACCTTATACCGCACTCACAACCCCGCCAAAAGACTTTTTCCAACCATTGGAAACTTCCTCACCAGTTTTACTGCGACTCGTTCCCGATCATGGATGTGAGAGCGCCAACGCGCCATCTCGTCTCATGGAGGGCGCGCGGCCCGCGCGCCTTAGGCGTCAAAGCCAACCCCCAACCGTCAAAACATCCTGATGCCGGAGTGACCCCCTAACGCCCAAGGCGTCGGAGCCCGACGCCCTCCACATATCAATCCATTCCACCACTGGACGGCGCGCGGCACCCTCAGGGCGCCTTTCAAGTCATTGGACGATGGCTGTTTCAATTCCTGTTTCAGGAACGCCCCGACCTCGGCGGTGGCTTGTTCTGCCTGGGGCAGAAAGCGCGCGACGGAGATAAACCCGTGTACCAGTCCCGGATAACGTTTGGCAGTTGTTTTTACGCCGGCTTTTTTCAACCGGTCTGCATAAGCCTCGCCTTCATCTCGCAGCGGGTCGAATTCACTAGTTATGACCAGCGCAGGCGGAAGTCCGCTCAAATCCTCGGCCAGTAATGGCGAAACTTCCTGTTTGGTTCGATCTTCCGGGTTCGGAGTGTATAAATCACGGAATCGTTCCATCCCCGCCGAAAGCGTCCGCATGCAGGCTCGCCCACTGAACCGCAGCATAGCAATCCTCTACCGGAGCCGGAAATGGATGCTCCGGTGCCAGCCGGTAATCTACGGCGATGACAATGACCTCACCGTATCGTGCAATTTTTCGGCACGTATTATCGTGTGTGTTGAAACCCCCAGTCAACTCAGCCGCCGCCGTGGAAATAGAGGACGACCGGAAGTGGCCCGCTGTTTTCAGGCAGATAGATGCGCACCGGGATGGCTCCTGCCGGGCCCGGAATGTCCTGGTTGATCACACGGTGCACAGGTGTCTGTTCGCCGCCTAATAACATGGTGAGCTTTTCTTCTCTTGCACGCATTTCCGCAGGCGCAGGCGACGTTCCAGACTTGGCTGTCAGATTCACCAGTTTGACAATGATGGCTGATCTTTTCTTCTAATACATCGTGCACCGGTAGTCCTCGCGACCGAGCTGCTTGTACCACATGTTAAATTAGCATTCATCTTGGATTATTTTCGATTGAATGGATAAACAGGATATACAGGATAGGAAAATAGCTTGGGCTTCCCGAAGCATCCTGAACATCTTGTACATCCAGGTACACATTTGGCAGCTTGACAAACCGACACCTTCACTGCATAGTATCACTATACATAAAGGAGACAACACCATGCAGGCAACAATAGTAGATTTACGATACCACATGAACGAGGTGCTCAAGGCATTGGACCGTAATGAGGATGTGGACATTCTTTATCGCGGCAAGAGAAAAGGTGTGCTAGTGGCAAACGCTGACCTAGCGAGGGGAAAGGTGCAAGACCATCCCTTTTTCAACATACGTGGATCGGAGCGTTCCGTCGCGACAGAAATGGATGACCTTCGTGGAGGCCGCTACAATGATATTTGATACGGACGTCTTTATCTGGATAGAGAGAGGCAACAGCAAAGCTGCACGCCTCGTCGAGAAAGAAGATGAGCGATTCATTTCAGTGCAGACCTATCTGGAACTACTTCAATGTGCAAGGAACAAGACGCAGCACAACTGCACGAAACAATTTCTAAAGGATTTCGGATTCAGAACACTACCTCTATCCGGCAACATTGGGCACCGTGCAACAGTGTATATTGAGGAGTACTCACTATCTCACGGGATCAGAGCTGGCGATGCTCTCATCGCAGCAACCGCCACGGAAAACAACATGACGCTTTGCTCAAGCAACGCAAAGCACTTCAAGCCCATCAAAGACCTGAAACTCAAGGTGTTTCGCCCATAGAGTGCCATCGGCTTCAGGCCGGAATTCTTCACTTTGACGCCCATTTCCACGACTTGGACATTGACCCGTTTTGTGAAGTCGTGTCATCCTTTCACCTGACATGCACAAAGCAAACGGCCCGGCGTGTCCGGGCATCCTATCGGGAGCCCTTAATGAGCCTGCGCGAAGTGATGAACGAGTTGAAATCATGGTCTGCCGAAGGCCGTGCCTGCGGCATCGCCATCCTGTATCAGGCACAGCATTCCTCGCCGCGTCCCGTCGGCGCCTGCCTGGCCATCGCCGATGACGGCCGCATGGCCGGTGCCATCTCCATGGGTTGCGTCGAATCGGATATCCGCGAAAATCTGCTCGACGTGCTTCAAAACAACCAGCCGCCGCGCCTGCTGCATTATGGCGCCGCCGATGACATGCTCCTCGAAATCGGCCTGACCTGCGGCGGCGAAATTGATGTGCTCATCGCCCGTTTCGATCCCGCCCATCCCGTCTGGCCTTTTCTGCATGAAAAGGCGGCCGGGTTTCCCTGCGCCCTCTTCCTCGTCATACAAGGCCCCTACGCCGGCGAACTCCGTTGCCTCAGCGCCGACGGTTCAGAAGCCGGCGTCTTCACCGATCCCCGCTTCGAATCCATCGTGCAGCAGGAAACCCAGGAGCTCTTTAAACACAAGCGCAGTCAGTGTTTTAAAAATGAACAGGGCGAAAAACTCTTCGCTCAGTATTTTGCCCCGCCGACGCCCCTCGCCATTGTCGGCGGAAATCCGATCGCCATGGCCCTGTGCGATCTGGCCGCCCGCATCGGCTTCGACGTCACCATTATCGATCCCCGCCGCAGCGTCGCCCCGTCCGAATACTATCCAGCCGCACGCGCCGTCATCCACGAATGGCCGGAGGCCGCCATGCAGACCGCCGGCGTGGACGACCGTTGGTGCATCGCCGTACTCTCTCACGACCAGAAGCTTGACGTTCCCGCCATCGAAACCGCCCTCCTCCGAAACTGTCGATACATCGGGCTCCTCGGCAGCAAAGGCACCCAGCAGCAGCGACGCGATGAACTCCTGGCCCACGGCATTCCTGAAGAACGTCTGAACACCATCTACGGCCCCATCGGCTTCAAAGGTATCGGCGCCATCACCTCCGCCGAAATCGCTGTCAGCATCCTGGCCGAGATCGTCGCAGCCCTCCACCACGCGCCTCTGAGCGTCAGGAGCTGAACGGAACAAGTGCACATTCAACGCTTCTTGCCATAAGACTTCCCTTCCTCCCGCAGCAAATGAACACAATGTTCATTGAGGCTTTCTCCCTGCCGCATAGCGTCAATGGCAAGCACCTTGTGCAGTTCCTTGCCGACCCGCATCACGAATTTCCCCGAATACCTCTTCCTCACGGTTGCCTCGGGAAGAGGCTGTTGATCCTCTTGGTAGATTTCTATCCATTCATCCACAGTCCTACACAATTCACGGTATACCTTGGTTTCATCCTCTCCGTGAACGCCGCCCAGCATGAGTCCCGGACAGGTACCGACGTAACACTGGTCTTCTTCCGACCATTCAACAATCTTAAGATATCGATCCCCTGCTTTCATTTCGTCACCTCACCTATCGCCCTCTCTACTTCCCGTTCCTGATAGTGTTTCGCATCTTGTGAGCAATGCCCGCTGAGGGTTATCTTTGCACCCCGAGGATGACTGAAATTGCGGTGGCTGCCTTTTCCGCCGCGATCCGCGAACCCCGCTTTTTTCAGGTCTCGAATCAACTCTCTTATCTTTTTAGGCATTACAAATAGTACTATTACGATACTACTTTTGTCAAAGCCGAAATGCCTATTTACTTTACATGCGCACTTTCCGGTTGTCCTTACATCCTGATACGCCTACCATTCGGCAGTAGTTATGGATGCAGCTATTCAACAGGCTGCTAGATAAAAAATGGAGAGATTGATCATGAAATTATTCACATTACTGATGCTGCCTGCGATGCTCGCGGGCTGCACCGTCACCCCTAGGGAGGCTCCCATGGTTGGATTCTATGACATAGAAGTGGAGCGCATTACCGGCGAATCCATTAAGCTGGAGACCTACAAGGGCAAGACACTGCTGATCGTCAATACGGCAAGCAAGTGCGGCTTCACCGGACAGTACGATGGATTGCAGAAACTCTACGAGACCTACCGCGACAAAGGGTTCGAAGTGCTCGGTTTCCCCTCCAACGACTTCCTGAGGCAGGAGCCAGGAAGCAACGAGGACATCCAATCGTTTTGCAGAATCAACTATGGCGTTACGTTCCCCATGTTTGCAAAAATTTCCGTCAAGGGCTCCCAACAACACCCCCTCTACCATTTCCTGACCTCGAAAGATTCCAACCCGGAATTCGGAGGAAAGATCAGTTGGAACTTCAACAAATTCCTCGTCTCGCCAGAAGGCAAAGTGGTCGCCCGTTTCGGAAGCCGCACCAAGCCCGACGACAAGGAACTAGTAGTCGCGATTGAAGCCCAACTGGCAAAATGAGGGGCTTTGGCCCGTCATTTTGCCAGTCAACAACAGCGGGTACGCTGTTGTGTCATGGAATATTGAAGAGGCTCTGAACGCAGAGAAGCAAGTATCGCGAATTTGGGGAGGGATGCTGTCCTCAGCGTCCTTTTATTTTTCTCCAGCTCATTCCTTATTTCTCTTGCTCTCCGCGCTCACTCTCCGCTTGGCCCGTGGGGACACAGGCCCTCCCGGGAGGGAACATAGACTGGTCGAGACGCCACTCCGCGAGCCGTTTCGTCCATGCTCTCAGTTGATCCGCAACGCGCAATCATGGTAAAAGCGGCGTATGAACGGTTTCCATCTTGAGTTACAAGCGGGCTATGCGATCGCCTTTGGGGTGGCTACCCTGCTTTTTTCCTGGTTGAATTGGCCCCTTTGCAGGCGTCTTTTCTCCGCACTGCCTGATCAGGGCTATGCCCTCTCCCGCCTGACGGCGCTCGCCACGGTCGGATTGCTGAGCTGGCTTCTGTATGCGTTTGATCTCATTACCAATTCAGCCGGAGGCATAGCCCTGACCCTGCTGATTCTCCTCCTGCTCAATCTCCACCTGACCCGACGAGACCGATCCCGTTATCTCGATTTTTCTGCGCTGCGATGGAGCTACATTCTTCTCATTGAAACGCTCTTTTTCGTCGTCTTTGCAAGCTGGCTCTTTATCCGCTGGTGCGATCCGAACGTGGCGCACACCGAGCAACCTATGGATTTCATGATGCTGCAAGCGCTCTGGAACAACACCACCTATCCCCCGCAGGACCTCTGGCTTTCCGGCTACCCCATCGGTTATTACTATTTTGGCTACTGGCTTCAGCATGTGTTTGCACGCCTACTGAGCATCCCGCCCGCACTTTCCTATCCCATCACGCAGGCCTTTTGGATGGCAGCGACCATCAGCGCCGCCTTCGGACTGGGCTGCAATCTCGCGGCAGCGCACGGGAAAAAAAACGTGATGCTCTTGGGCGGCGCACTTTGCGCCGGCGGCGTGGCCCTGATGAGCAATCCGGCAGGGTTTATCAGCGCCTGCACAAAATCGGGACATTACTGGTGGTGGTCCGCCAGCCGAACCGTGCAGGACGGCAACACCGAGCTAATCACAGAGTTCCCATTTTTCAGTTTCCTGCTGGGCGATAATCATCCCCATCTGCTCGCCCTACCCCTGATGCTCCTTTTCGTCGCGTGCTGCATTAACCTGCTCTTTCGCGCCGCACAAAATCAACGCGCCGTGCCAAACGCCGGCTCTCCCCCCCCTCGTCCTGCTCTTTCTCTCGCTGCCATGGCCCTCCTGACCGGCATGCTCTACATGACCAACGCTTGGAATGTGCCTACATTATTTTTCTTGGCCATGCTCACGCTCCTGGCCATGTCCGATCCACTTAAACACCGGCTCCGCCGGATGGCCCTTTATCTGCCCGGAACCATCCTGCTCATTCTACTCCTCCTTCTTCCGTACCACCTGACGGCCCAAAGCCAATTTTCAGGCTTCACCTTTTTTCATCCCTTCCACACCGGGTTGGCGGAACTGGCGCTAATGTTCGGCTATTTTATCCCCGGTATTCTGCTGCTTCTTTTCTGCGTGGTTAAAACCATGTCCTCTCCCGACTCCGCCCTGCCAGTGGTTCAGAAGGCCGGACTGATTCTACTGGCGGCCGGCCTCCTCTGCATCCTGACACCCGAGATCGTCTATATCCGTGACGTCTTCAACAACCGCATGAACACGGTCTTTAAGTTCTATTATCAGGCCTGGATATTTCTTGCTCTCGCCTCGGCCTGCGGAATCGTTGAAACGTTGCGCCTGCCACGCCTGCGCTTTTTTGTCCCGCTGGTACTTCTCTTTCTGATTACGGGGCTCCTTTATCCGGTCAAGGCCCTGCGCGACATCACCCGCACCTTCACGCCTTCCCCGCGCGGCATGGACGCGCTCGCGTGGTTTGAGCAGGATCATCTGGAAACGGCGCAGGCCCTGCAATGGCTACGCGCACACGCCGAAGCCGATGAAGTCATTCTCGTTCCGGAAGGCGTCAGCTATGAACCGCTCACCGTGATGAGCAGTCTCTACGCCGGATTCCCCATGCTCCTGGGGTGGCGCGGGCACGAGCAACAATGGCGTGGTGATGACTTTTCCTCCATGGCAAACGCACGTTCCTCATTTCTGCGCGACGTCTTTTCCTCATCACCCGACGCCTTTCCCTGTCACGCTCCGCAATGGGATTCCCTGCGTTTCCTCCTGCTCACCCGAACGGCATCCATCCGCCATTTTCCGCCTCCGCCGCCAGAGTGCATCGGGCACATTTTCAAACAGGTATTCTCAAACCGCACCGTGGTCATCTATGAAAAAGAATGAGTCCATTTTACGCATACTCTGGCTGACTCTGGCTATTCTGCTGATGGTTACGCGCTTTTATCAGCTAGGCACGCGCGGCATGAGCCACGATGAAAGTCTTCACGCCTACTACGCCTGGAACTATGCCGATAAGGGCGAATATGTTCACGACCCCATGATGCATGGGCCGCTTCTTTTTCATTTGAACGCGGTAGTCTATCGGCTTTTCGGCGCATCGGATGCCACCTCGCGCCTGGCCCCTGCACTCGCAGGTGTGCTGGCTGTGCTGACGTTCTTCCTCTTTCGCCGATGGATCACGCCGCGTGCCGCCTGGCTCTGCGCTCTGCTCGCATTGCTTGCGCCGGACCTCTGGTTCTACTCCCGCTACATCCGCAACGAAGCGTATAGTATGCTGCTGCTCCTGATCTGGATATACGCCCTTTTCCGCTACCTCGAAAAACCCCGATGCCGCTGGCTTTTTGCTGCAGCCGTCGCCATGTCGCTGAGTTTCGCCTGCAAGGAAGTCTCCTTCATGCACGCGGCCATTATCGCCGCCTTTCTGTTTGGACTGGCGATCCTACATGCCCTGCGCCGGCAAACCTCCGCCACCATCGCCGCCACCGACCTACTTCTCTTAACCGCCGCCCTCCCACTCCCCTTTGCCACTCCGCTTGTTCACCATGCCCTCGGACGCGATCCACTCGACTACAGCACGCCCGACGGCATCCTGCACACCCTCCTCACCGCGTTTCTCTTGGCCGGCGTTTCTCTGGTCGGGCTGCTGATCTGGCATCTGATTCGACGACGCCACGCCGCCCGCGCGTCCGCTGTTTTCTGGACCCAATCGGCCTGCCTGCTTCTCTTCTGGGCGGTGGCGCTCACACTTTTTACCTCGCTCTTCACCAATCCCCTGCGCGGCGCCTGTTCGGGCATTTCTGGCAGCCTCGGTTACTGGCTCGCCCAACACAGCGTGCAACGCGGGAGCCAACCACTGTATTACTATCCGATGCTTCTGATGCTCTACAATCCTCTCCTCCTCGTCTGCACACTGCCCTTCTTCGCCCTTCGCCTGCCCAGCGCCCTGCGGTCCGTCTTCCGGCGGGAAAACCCTTCCGAAGCGTTCATCCTCTTTGCCGGATGGTGGACCCTGTCCGCCTTCATTCTCTACAGCGCAGCAGGCGAGCGGATGCCCTGGCTCCTCGTACATATCTCCCTACCCCTCTGCCTGATCTCGGGAATCACCCTCGATGCCTTTCTCTCCCGCATTCATGAACGTTGCGGCGACTTCAACCCCCGTGCCGCCGCCATCCTGGGCACACCGTTTGCTCTATATTATCTTCTGAACCACTTACCCGCCTCCGCCTTCGGCGGAGGACGAACCATCCCCGATATCCTCAACAGCATGAACTGGGTTCGATGCGCCGCAGTACTCCTTTTTCTCGCGGCCCTCCTCATCCTGACCCTCAACCGAAAACCCATCCGACTCTGGCGCTGCTACCTGCCGGCGGGCTTCCTGCTGCTGCTTCTGGCTTTCGCAGCCCGCAACAGCCTACGTCACAACACCCAGACCTACGATCTGCCCACCGAGACCCTGGTCTTTGCCCACGGATCGGATATGCTTCATCCCCTCCTGCGGGAAATACATCGTATCCAGGCCGCACAATATAATCCCAAAGCGCCCGTCGTGGCCTACGATCAGGAAAGCGCCTGGCCCCTGACCTGGTATCTGCGTGACCTACCGAACACCTTCTTCACGGAATCCGGCACCAACCTGCTGGCCTCTCCCGTCATTCTGTGCGGCACGGCCAACCGCTCCGCCATAAAAAGCATGACCGGGGAAGACTGGAAAGAATTCACCATGCCGATGATCTGGTGGCCCCTACAGGACTACATGCGCCAGACCCCCTCGTCCATCATCCAGCTCCTTCGTTCACCCGAACGACGACGCGCCCTCTGGGCCATGATTGATCGTCGGGAACACACCGCACCTCTCACCGCCTGGCCCCTGCGGCACGACCTTTTCGTCTTCATTCGCACCGACAAAGTCAGCGACGAGTGGCAACGCGCCAACCGCCCACCCGAAAAGCCCCCCGCCCTTGAAAAGAAAATCTACGGCATCGCCTCCGAGCGCTCACCAGAACGCATTCTAGCCGGAACATACGAAGGGAAAACACTCAACGAACCACGTGCAGCCATCCCGCTGGCCGATGGTGGATTCGCCATTGCCGACACCGGAAACAACCGTGTCGTTATCCTGAATCCCGATGCCTCGCTGCGCTGCGTCCTCGCACCAACACCCCCGTTTAACGCCCCCTGGGGCCTAGCCGAAGGTGATCGCGGGCTCCTTTACGTGGCCGACACCTGGAACGGACAAATTCGCGCGTTTTCACCCGACGGCACAGAGAAAAACGCCTGGGGGCACTTCGCCTTCTGTTCTGATTACCGCTCCGAACCCGAGAACCTCTACGGCCCGCGCGGCCTCGCCTGGAATTCAACCCTCAAGCACCTGGCCATTGCCGACACAGGAAACAAACGTATCCTGATCTATGCGCACGGGAACTCGTTTCTCGCCGCCTACGGCCCCTTCAGCGAGCCGGTCAACGTCGCCTTTTCAGCCGATGGAAAATCGCTGGCTGTTTCCGATGTCTGGAATCGGCGTATCGTCCTCCTCGATCTGAAAACCGGAAAAAACCGCTATATCCCCGCCCCCTTCTGGAACTACCGAAATACCTCTCACAAGCCCTCGGTGGCCCTGGATGCCCACGGCTTCTTCTATGCCGCCGCGCCGGACCGAAACTGCGTCATCAAACTGGATTCCATTGGACAACCCCTCGAACACTTCGGACTCTCCGGCCACCCGGACAACCGAATGAGCGACCCATCTGGCCTCTATGCTGACCCAACCACCGGACGCCTCTTCGTTTGCGACGCCGGCAATCATCGGATACTCATATACGGCGAATAGGGAGAGCGCCTGCCCCGGAGGGCCTTGGGAGAATAGCCCGGGGTCAATTGGCATCCATTTGCGGTTTTCCCCCGCATTTCTCTCGAATTCGAGCGTTCTCTCGCAAATGAACGTACATTCACGCAAATGAGTGGATTTGGATTGAGAAGTGGAGGGCGAGCGTCCCCGCGAGCCGCGCTCTCAGGAGGGCCTGTGTCCCCACAGGCCAAGCGGAGAGTGAGCGCGGAGAGTAAGAGAAATAAGGAATGAGCTGGAGAA
>CAZBEO010000033.1:0-35094 GCA_964490935.1 uncultured Verrucomicrobiota bacterium | reverse complement strand
CTTCGCGAAAGACCTTCAACGTCGTGTTGGTCGTGGTGCTGTGCGTCATCGTGTGAACGGCTATTTCATGCCCCTGCGCATGCAGCTTCTGGATGGCGCGATAGTCGACCACGGCATCGAGTGAGACAAAAAAAGTCCCCTTGATGGACTGCCCATTCGGATTCACGTGATTGGTGAATATCTGCTGCACTTGTTGATACACCGTGGTGTTCACCGAATCGTCAAACGTCAGCAGCATAATCTGCGGCATGTCATGGACGGCAAATCCGCCGGGCGGCACCGTTTGCGCGCACACACAATCCGGCGGCATGCACCCGGGGGGACATTCATAATCTGCCTTAGCCCAAAACGCACTCGCCACCAAGGTAATGCTGGCGGCAAGAACGCAGAAATTCATTTGACCTATCATAAGCACGCCCTCATGGCGGTAAAATAGACGCCAGGAAGAGGGCCGTCAAACGGAAACGCCACACCTTGAACTCGAACCAGACACGAAACAGAACCTGCATTTTTTTAATGAAAAATGACTCCGCGCCCTACTCACCCGTGTATAGTACGAACATTATTTGCCTGTTTTAAAAAAACAGATAGGTTAGAAAAAGCTTAATGAGCGATAGATAAAGTCTCGCGGCGCAGTGGAAGGAGCATCCATGATTGAGCAACAATATATTCTACTGGTCTTTGAAATTCTGGGCGGGCTGGCCTTGTTTATCTTCGGCATGCACATCATGACGGAAGGGCTTCGGATGGCCGCCGGGAACCGCTTGCGTTCCATCCTGGCCGGCGCAACGCGCAACGGCGTTTCCGGCATCACCCTCGGAACCTCTCTCGGGTTTCTTGTGCAAAGCAGCGCCGCCACCGTCATGCTGGTTGGTTTTATCAATGCCGGCCTCATGACGCTGACCCAATCCGTGCCCGTCATGCTCGGGGCTAATGTCGGCACCACAATTTCCATGCAGTTGATCTCCTTCAAGCTGGGGGCCTACTGCTTCGTCGCCATCACCCTCGGGTTCATCATTCAAATGGTGGCACCGAAGCCGGGCGGCAAAGCCGCCGGCAAAGCCTTGATGGGCTTTGGCCTGCTCTTTCTCGGGATGAACATTATGAGCGAGGCCATCAAGCCCTACCGCGAATTCCTCGCGCCCATGTTGGCGCATGTGGACGGCAAGACCCTGACCGGCACGCTGATGGGCATCGCCGCAGCCACGCTGATCACCGGAGTCATACAAAGCAGTGGCGCCACCATTGGCATGGTTTTCGCCATGATTAATGCCGGGATCATTACGGATCTTTCCGGGGCCTATCCCGTCATTCTCGGGGCCAACATCGGAACCTGCATGACGGCCATCCTCGGCTGCATCGGAACCAACATTGAAGCGAGGCGCTCCGCCGCCTCGCACCTGTTTTTCAATCTCTACAGCGCGGCGTTCGGCATACTGACCGCCCCGCTGATCTATCGTTTCATGCCGATGCTTTCGCGTGATCTGGTGCATCAGGCCGCCAACGCCAACACCATCAAAATGGCCGCATCCGCGCTGGTCATCCTGCCGATCTATCCGTTGTTTGCACGGCTGGTCAGGCTGCTCACCCCCTCGCGTATCATTCCCCCCGAGCCCAGTTTTCTGGATGACAAACTGTATACCATGCCCGAGCAGGCCATAGCCGCCTCCATCCTAGAGCTGCGACGCGTGGCCCGCCTGTGCATGCAGAGTTTGAAGTGCACGCAGGAAATCTTCACCGAGCCCGACCGCAAAAAAATTCAGCGCATTCGTTTGAATGAAGAATCCATCGACACCGTCAAGCTGGCTGTGAATGATTACCTTGCCGGGATGACGGCCCACTATCTCTCCAAGCGCCAATCCATTCTCATTCAGCACATCAACCGCTGCATGGCCAATCTGGAACGCATCGGCGACCATATTGAGCGGATGTGTGAATTGACGGAAGCCCGGGCCAAGGTGCCGCAGGCCCGATTTGAAGACGATGTTCTGGAACGCATATTCACCCTGTTTGCAGCAGCCGAGCGAGTCCTTTCCCTGGTGATCGACTCGCTGGATCCCGAGCGCAAGGATTTTCAGGAAATGGCCCAGGCCATTCTTTCCGCACGCGATAATTACATGCGCCTGAGCCTCGAGTGCAAGTCGCTCTTCAACGACAAGATCGCTTCGCGGGGCATTGGCATGGCACCCCTGGCCGGCATCTATCTGACGCAATTCATTGATGCACTGGATCGCATTGTGAAGCATTCCAAAATGATCGCGCTGGTCGAGTCGCAACCTCAATTCTGGATCAAACGCAAGAAGCTGCACCGAATTGCCGAGGAAGCCCCTGCGTATCAAGCGGCACCGATTGAAACGGCAAAACAAACCGCCGTGCCGACCGCTCCCGCAGCTCCGGCATCCCCGCCGAAACCATCCGTTAGCCCAATGGACAAAACCGACTATCTAGACAAACTTCAGGCCGAGGACTACCTCTAGCAATCCGTTGGTTCTTGGGTGCTTTGATGTACCACTAAAGTGTTCAACAATAGTGGTTTGGCATGCTCCTGGACATCATGACGGATTGCTTTACGCAAACTCCGTTTGCGGGATGCCGTACTGAAGTAGCCGTCCGCTCGCCGAGCGGTCGGAAGATGGGCTGAACGCGATAAAATGGGTTGGTAAAATAAAAGGACGTTGGGGACAACGTCCCTCCCGGGAGGGCCCGTGTCCCCACGGGCCAAGCGGAGAGTGAGCGCGGAGACCAAGAGAAATATCGCCGCGTCGCTCCTCACAGAAAAGCCGGAAGAACCTAACGTTCACTAATAATTGCTTCGAGCGTGTCCTCTTTCAGCGCTTCATTCATACCCCGATCGAACTGATTCATGGCCTGCTCCACAGCGGCACTCAGGTGATCAATGCCCAGTTGTTTCGGCGAGGCACCGTGACGCAAAATCGCGTAAAACACATCCTTTATTTTTATGCGCTCGGGGGACTTCAAGAGGGCGTAGCTGCCCGATTGCTCGGCCCGCTCGGTGATCCAGCCGGTTTCCACCAATTGCCGGCACACTTCATTAAGCAAACGCACGGGCACCTTCCGCTGCTCGGCAAACTCCGCCGTGTCAAAAGGCGGCTGATCGCCCTGAAGCGCGTCGGCGCAGCGTCCCAACACCGCTAAGGCAATGGATACCCGTGATTCCAGACTCGCCCGCTCGGAATACTGTTCGATATGGATCGTGGATTCATTCTGAAAGGCAAAGGCCAGCTTAGCGCCCAGCAGCACAATCACCCAACTGATATACATCCACGCCAAAAAGATCGGAATCGAAGCAAAGGTGCCATAGATGGCATTTCGGCTCGCCACGCCCACCTGAAAATCGAGATAGATCGCCTGCCAGGCCAGCAGCAGAATCGCCCCGACGAGACTGGCCACCAGCGCTGGTTTCTGGTGGACCCGCGTATTGGGCAGAGCCGTATAGAGAAGGAACAGCGCCATCCACATAAGAAAATAGGGAAGAAATTTAAGCAGTAAGGTATAGAGAAAGCCCACCGCCCCGAAGCGACTCATCATCGTCGGACTGTTCAGAAAAGCGGAGACCGTCCCGGAAAAGGCAATGAGAATGGGCACGACGGCAATGATGCTGATATAATTAATCACGCGCCGAATCGGATTGCGAAACTGGCTGATACCCCATATTCGATTGAACGAGGTTTCGATATTGCTGAGCACGCCCGCCGCAAAGATCAGCAAGGTGACCAAACCAACCACCCCGAGCGCCGCGAAGTTGGTCTTGCGGGCCACCTCCAGAATGCGCTCCACAAATTCCTGAAACTGCACCGGCATTTCATCGACCCATTGTTGCACATCGACCATCCGGGCTTCCCCAACGCCAAGCCCCTGCAGCACGGAAAAAATAAGGGCCAGCATGGGAATCAGCGAGAGTACCGAAGTGAAGGCCAGCGCCGAGGCGTGCATGGGCAGATCATCATCACGAAATCCACGGATCACCAGCGCGCACACGCGCAGCAGGCGCACCCCCATGCGGAACGGACCCGACGAACGGGTGGCCTCGACCGTCCACAGGTCGTGAAACAAAAACTGCACCACGGTTTGCCAGATTTTTTTCAGATCAACACTCATCGCCGTTGCACCTGTTGCAGCAGCATGTACGGTCCTCACACACCACTGGATTCTTGATCAGCCGATCATACAACGCCCAGGCCGCAAGCAGTTTGGCGTCGTATAATTCACCCGCCTGCATCTGGGAGTAAAGCTCCTCCTCGGTCAAATAGATCACGTCCACGCGCTCATCGTCATCCTGATTCTGCGCGGCCTGCTCCGCTTCCAACTGAGCGAAATACAGATCGATATACTCCTCCGTATAGCCCGGCGAAGGATAGACTTTGCCCAAATGAATCAGGGCGACGGGCGTATATCCCGTTTCCTCCTGAATCTCCCGCCAAGCGGCCTCCTCCGGCTCCTCGCCTTCTTCACGCAGCCCGGCAACCAGCTCGAGAATGTCGCCCTCGATCGCCTTTCTGTATTGACGAACAAACACGAACCGCTCGTCCGGCAACATCGCCAGCGCCGCCACCGCACTCTTGTGGCGGACAATCTCGCGGATAGCCCGCGTTCCGTTTTCCATTTCAATATCAAGCACCTCTAGATCGAGGATGCGTCCCTGATAAATAGTCTTCGTATTCAGTGTTTTTTCGTACATGAATGGTCCGTCCGTTTGACATCGCCGATAGAGGGCGGTATCTTACGGACTTTCCCCAAATTGGCAAGCGTTCGTTCGCAGGAGGTCGGCATGTTTACGCGATTGAATCGGGAGCAGACGGAGGCGCAGCAATGCGCCCCGTATGCCGCGCACAGCGGCGAAACACTCGGACGCCTCCACCCCGAAGAACCCCACCTCTATCGCACCGAATTCCAACGCGACCGCGATCGGATCATTCACTGCCGCGCCTTTCGTCGCCTCGAATATAAAACCCAGGTATTTGTCAACTGGACGGCGGATCACTACCGAACGCGCCTCACCCATACCATTGAAATGGCCGCCGTCGGGCGAACTCTCGCCCGCGCGCTGGGCGCCAACGAAGACCTGGCCGAAGCCATCGCCCTAGCGCACGATATCGGCCACAGCCCCTTTGGGCACTGCGGCGAGCGGGCCCTAGATGAACTCATGAAGCGTCAGGGTGGATTTGATCACAACATTCAAAGCCTGCGCTGGGTCGAAGAGCTGGAATCCCCCTACCCCGAATTCACCGGACTCAACCTCACCTGGGAGGTCCGCGCCGGCCTGCGCAAGCATCTCGCCGCCATCCCCGGCGCGCAACTCGATGATCGACCCATCGGCCCGTTTCAATATCTTGAGGCACAGATCGCCGATGTGGCCGACGACATCAGCTACCACGCCGCCGATGTGGACGACGGCATCGAAGCCGGACTCGTCACCGATGAACAGCTCGGTCACCTCGAACTCTGGGATCAGGCCCGTCGCCGCGCACGCGAAACCTATGGCGATCTCCCCGAAAAGGAACAGGTACACATCACCATCCGCAATCTCTTTGATGTGCAGGTCGAGGATGTCATTCGAACCGCCTGCGAGCGCCTCGAAAAATACCATCCCCAATCGCCCCGCGACGTGATGAACGCGCCCGAGCGCCTAGTGGACTTCAGCCCCGCCATGAAAGCGCTCCTCGAACCCTACCGCGCCTTTCTCTTTAAAAATATCTACTGGCGTTTCGATGCCACCTCCATGGATGTGGCCGTACAGATGATGCGCGCGCTCTTCCTTTACTATGTCGAGCATCCCGAAGAAATCGGCGGAAAGGCCCGCCGCCGCATGGAACGCTTTGGACTCTGGCGTACCGTGTGCGACTACATCTCCGGCATGACCGATCGCTACGCCATGGCCGAATGCGAACGATTCGGCATCGAGTGTAGCCGATAAGCCGATCGGCGCATGGGTAGCGTGGTGCTCTCCGAGCGCCACGGAGGGCGGTTGGCCATTATCGATGGAGACTTGACCCCGGACGGAGCGCGGCGATAGATTGAAGAGACTCTGAACACAAAGAAGCAAGTAGTGCGAATTTTGGGAGGGATGCTGTCCTCAGCGTCCTTTTAATTTACTCCAGCTCATTCCTTATTTCTCTTGCTCTCCGCGCTCACTCTCCGCTTGGCCCGTGGGGACACGGGCCCTCCCCGAGAACATCCCTTTGCGTCTCCGCGCCATCGCATCTCTGCGTTATATTCTCTACGAAGGCCCTGTTATTTCACGAAATTCCCGGAATATCCAAAAAAAGATTTTCCAGCGAATGAAGAGAGCAGCGAATGGAAAAGGCACAACAGCGTACCCACTGTTGTTGACTAGCAGGATGGCGGGCCAAAGCCCGACAGGCTGCTAGTAGTGGACTTTTGGCCCGAGTCCTGCTTTACTCTGAGGCATGACGCTCCGTAAAATAGCCGTAATCACCGTGGGCCGATCCGACTTCGGTATTTATCGTCCCATCCTGCGCCGAATACGTCAGGAACCCGCGCTCAACCTGTGCCTGCTCGCAGGCGGCGGCCATCTCGACGAAAGCACCGGGCACACCATTGACCAACTCCGCGACGAAGGCTGGCCCATCGCCGCCGAATTTCCCATGCCCCTCTCCGGCGACACCCCCGAAGCCACCGCCCACGCCATGGGCGCAGGCATTGCGGCCCTCTCGGCCCTTTATGCCCATGAAAAGCCCGACCTCCTGCTCGTCCTAGGTGACCGCTACGAAATGTTTGCCGCCGTAGCCGCCTCCGTGCCCTTCAACCTGCCCGTCGCGCACATTCATGGCGGCGAACTCACCGAAGGGGCCATGGACGATCAGTTTCGCCATGCCATCACCAAGATGAGTCATCTCCACTTCACCTCAACCCCCGAATATGCCCGGCGCGTCATCCAACTGGGCGAAGCCCCGTGGCGCGTCACGATCAGCGGGGCCCCCGCCCTTGATAATCTCAACGAAATCACCTGGCTCGAAAAAGGTGAACTTGAACGCGACCTAGAAATAGACCTTTCCACTCCACCGATCCTCGTGACCTTTCATCCCGTCATACGCGAGGCCCCGCCCGAAGAGCAAATCCGCACCCTGCTCGCCGCCCTGGAAGCGCGTCGCGAACCCATCCTCTTCACCTATCCCAACGTGGACCCCGGCAGCACCGCCATCATCGCCGCCATCCGGGCTTTTGCCGAGGGCCGTCCGCAGGTGCGCGTTTTCCGGAATCTCGGCGTGCAACGTTACTTCTCGCTCATGAAAATCGCCGCCGCCATGGTGGGCAATTCATCGAGCGGTCTGATCGAGGCCGGCTCCTTCGCGCTCCCCGTGCTCAACATCGGCATCCGACAGGATGGCCGCATCCGTGGGCCCAACGTACTGGATGTCCCCTGCAACGGCGACGCCATCCGCCAGGGTCTCGCACAACTCCTCGACCCCGCCTTCCGCACCTCCATTCAGGGCATGCTCAATCCCTATGGAACCGGAAATGCCGCCGACCTCATTGTCGAGCGGCTAAAGACCGTCAAACTCAACGAACACCTCCTGCGCAAACGCTTTTTTGATCTGCCTGAACCCATATCCGGAATCGAAACCCCATGAACACCTCCACCCTCCAAGGAAAAAAAATACTCCTCACCGGTGCCAGCGGCGGCATCGGATTCGCCCTCACCAAACACCTTGCAGAATCCGGCGCGCACGTCCTAGCCTGCGGACGCAACCAGCTACGCCTGCAAAAACTATCTGCCGCCGTACCCGGTGTGCTGATCGCCTGGCTGATGAGCGACTTCACCAAGCCCGGCGCCGTCGAGGCCATCTTCGATTGGATTGAAACCCACTGGGACGGCGAACTCGACGCCCTCATCCACAATGCCGCCACCCCGATCAACAGCGCCACCGTCGATGCCCTTTCCATGAAGGATATCGACGACTCCTTCACCGTCGGCCCCGTCAGCGCCCTTCACCTCATTCGTGAGGCCGCCCGCCGCATGCGGCGCGGCTCACGCATCATTCTCACCTCCTCCGGTGCCGGTCACAACGGCTTCGCCTCCATGTCCTCCTATTGCGGCTCCAAATTCGCACTCGAAGGCATCTGCCAATCCGCCGCCGAAGACCTCTGGAAATCAGGCGTCACCATCAACACCGTGGCCCTGCCCTCCGTTAAAACCGAATTCAGCAAGGCCCACTTCACACCAGAAGAATACGAACACTTCCCCGAACCGGAACAAGTCCTCGAACCATTTATTCATCTTCTTTCCGACCGCGCATCCCGCTTCACCGGACGCTCCATTTTTCTGCACGAACACATTCTTGCAGAAGAATCCACGCTCCCGCCCATTCGTAAATACCGCTGCCTGCAAACGCCTCTTCTCCCCGAGACGCGCCCCGATCTCCTCGAACAGGGCTACGCACCGGACATGGCCAAGGTCGATCTGGGCGAAGCGCCCTTCCCCCCTTCACCCCGCGTGGCCGAAGCCGTCACTCGCTGGATGCAGGGCCCACACACCCAAGAATATCCAGATCCGAAATGCCGGCACCTGCGCGAGCGCCTCGCCGAACGCCACGGTCTCACGCCCGACCACATCCTGCCCGGCCCCGGCTCCTCCGAAATTCTCGGCTGGATTCTGGATCAGTGCGTGGACCCCGGCAGCGATACCCTTGCCGGAAACTACTGCTTCCGCATATGGAGCTGGATGGTCCAAACCCGAGGCATCCGCCTCCTGACCTATGAAAACAAAAAAACCACCCACGACCTCATGCAGGTCTTCTCACGCATCACACCACAAACCCGCTTGATCTATATCGATTCGCCAAGCAATCCCATGGGCGATGTGATCCAGGCCGACACCTTTCGCTGGTTTATGGACCGTCTCCCGCCGCACATCTGGGTCTTGGTCGATCACGCCTATCAGGATTTCGTCGTTGATTCCGATGGACTTGATACCACCACCTCCGAATGGCTTCAGCACCCGCGCCTGCTCAGCGTGCGCACCCTTTCCAAGAGCCATGCCATGGCCGCCTGGCGCATCGGCTATCTCGCGGCCCACCCCGAAACCATTCGCGCCATACAGGGCTCCGTCATTCCCTTCTCCCTCTCCGAACCCGCACAGATCGCCGCTATCGCCGCACTGGACGACCACGAATACACCGCACGCCTCATGGAGCACTACCTCACCGAACGACGACGCATCCGCGCCCGCCTCGATGAACTAGGCATCCCCTACTGGCTCGGAGAAACCAGCTTCAACGCCGTCTACTGGCCCAACGTCTCCTCCATCTACAAAAAAGCCACCGCCGAAAACATCGCCATCCCCCATCCCGACAACGACCTCTTCTTTATTGCCGCCATCCGCGACACCGAAAGCAACAACCGCGTGCTCCGCTTTCTCGAAACTCACTATCCAGCCGAACACCGCGCGCCCGCATCGTGAAATCTTGCTTGCTTCACATGGAGCAGAACACCAAGAAAAGCGTGTTTTTTTAACTACGAAACACGCGAAAGGCCGCGAAAGAACGAGTGGTAAATTATTCTCATCATCCGCTGCTTTTTTCACCACCCGCTTCGCTGGAGCGCACCGGAGAGCACGGAGGCAGCATGAGGAAAACGGTTCGCGGGACGCTCGCCCTCCATCCAGAAAAGTCCTACGCCCCTACGCCCCTACTCCCTTACCTACCCACCTATTGAGCCGCTCAGCGGTAGGTTTCCCCCTCCAGCATTTCGAGTGGAAGCTCCGTCACAAACCGCGAGGTCATACAGCGCTGCACCATGCCGTCGCGTCCACGACTCGTTTGCGGCACACCCAGAAAAAGTTCATCCTTCGCGCGCGTCACCGCCACATAAAACAACCGTCGCTCCTCGGCCTCTCCGCCCGAATCATCCAGCGACTTCCCGGAGGGGAATTTGCCATCCACCAACCACAGCACAAAAACCACCGGCCATTCCAAGCCCTTCGCTTGATGAACCGTCGAGAGGCGGACCACCTGCTCCGCCTCCACCGAACCCGTCAACCGCGACTCCTGATCCAGATTCGACTGAAGCGCCATCTCCTCCAGAAATTGCTGAAGCGTTTCATACTTCGATGAAAAATCAATCAACCCATTCAGGTCTTCCCGGCGGTTCCGGTAGTTATCAAACGTCTCCACCGCATACTCATCATAAAAGGCATCCACAAAGGCCGCCAGCAGATGACCCGGCGACTCCTCCGCATCAAACCGCACGCATTTCCCAAACGTGACCGCCATGCGCTTCCAATCTTCACGCGCCTTTTCCGGCAGCAGCTTGCCCAGCAGCGCCGACTGCTCCGGGTCCCAGGGATCAAAGCGGCGGCTGAGTTTCACCCACAGCTTCAGCGCCGTTTTATCGCCCACCCCCGGCAGCAACCCCAACAGCCGCTGAAAGGCCAGCTCGTCCCCTGGATTCCCGGCCAACCGCACCACCGTACAGACATCCTTCACATGCGCCTGTTCAAAAAAACGCACGCCCGAGGTAATGTCATACGCCATCCGCTCGCGGTTCATTTCCATTTGCAGTTCCATCGCGTGAAAATGCGCCCGATAAAGCACGGCAATCTCGCTTCCCTTGTAGCCCTCGCGCCGCAGCCGGTGAATCTGCTCCATCACATAACGCGCCTGCTCATAGCCCCCCGTCGTACGCACCAGAACCGGGCGCTTATGCTGCTCACGCATGGCCCGAAGCACCTTTTGAAACTGCTCGGGATTCCCCGCAATACACCGGTTCGCGATGTTCAAAATCTCCGGCGTACTTCGGTAATTCGTTTCCAACTTGTACACCTGCGTGTCCGGATAGCGCTCTGGAAAGGTAATGATGTTCCGGAAATTCGCGCCGCGCCACGAATAGATACTCTGAAAATCATCCCCCACCACCAGCAGATTCCGATGGCGCTGCGCCAACAAATCCACCCAGGCCCCCTGAATGATGTTGGTATCCTGATACTCATCCACCAGCACATGCTGAAACTGCTCCTGATACCGAACGCGAATCTCCTCATGCTCCCGAAATAACCGCAGCGCATTCACCAGCAAATCGTCAAAATCCATCCCGTTCAGCGAACGCTTCTTCTCCTCATACCGACGATACACGTCGAAAATGCCCCCCAAATCCACCTGATGATCACTGAAGCGCTCCTTCGCCAACTCCTCCAGAGGTAGCGATTTGTTCACCGCCAGACTGAACAGACTCTGCAACACCGGCGCCTTCGGGAAATGCTTCGACTTCAACTTCAGCTCATCCACGCAATTCTTCACAATCCGCTGGCTATCGTCCTGATCCAGAATCACATAATCGGCACCATATCCCAACAGCTTGCCGTGCCGCCGGAGAAGTCGGTGGCCCATGTGGTGAAACGTGCCGCCCCACAAATCACTCACGCCCGCGCCCACCAGCGTACGCGCACGCTCGAGCATCTCACCGGCGGCCCGATTGGTGAACGTCAGCAGAAGAATCCGGTGCGCGGGAATGCCCTGCGTCACCAGATGGGCCACCCGATAGGTCAGCGTACGCGTCTTGCCCGTACCTGCCGCCGCAATCACCAGCACCGGCCCGTCCGGGGCCAACACCGCCGCCTGCTGCTCTTCATTAAGATCCTGCTTGATGTCAAAAGAATGCATAGCCCGCCATTATAGAGACCTCGCGCCCGCATACAATCGCCAATCCAAAACATCCTGCATTCCCACAATATTTCCAATCATTGGAAACTTTTTCCACTGTTTTTCCAATCATTGGAAACTTTTTCCACCGTTTTTCCAATCATTGGAAACTTTTTGGGCACTTTTTCCAATCATTGGAAACTTTTTGGGCACTTTTTCCAATCATTGGAAACTTCTGGAATGCTTGTTGAACTGTGTCGGACTTTTGCGCTATCATGGACCACATTTTTTTAAGGAGAATCACTATGAAGGCACTACTCATCTCAGGAAGCCCGCGTAAGGGCGGAAACACCGAAACCATGTTGCAGGGATGCGCCCGCGAACTCGAAGCACACGATATCGAAGCGGAAATCCTTTCCCTTTCCGGCAAGCGCATCAAAGGCTGTACCGGATGCGGATGGTGCCGCGAAAACCAACAGGAAAAACGCTGCGTCATGCAGGACGATGATTTTCTTCCGATCTATCAGAAAATGCTGGCCGCCGACATCATCGTGGTCGGCTCGCCGGTGTATTTTGGATCGGCCACGCCGGAGTTGATGGCCCTGCTCGACCGCGCGGGTTACGTGGGCCGCCCCAGCTCCGCCTTTTCAAGAAAGCTGGGCGGGGCACTCACCGTCGCCCGACGTGCTGGGCAAAACTTCACGCTCGCTCAACTTCTGTACTGGTTTCTCCTGAACGACATGATTGTGCCTGGCTCCACGTATTGGAACATCGGCTTCGGCGCCGCCAAGGGCGACGTGGAGCAGGACGTCGAATCCGCCAAAGTCATCACCCGTTTCGCAGAAAATCTCGCCTGGCTCGCTCATAAAATTCATTCCACCTGATGCCAAGCCGCCGCGTGACGCATGAAGATACCGATCACACAAAAAATGCTGATGGACTGGGCAGGCACCCGAGTCTATCACTACGGCAAAAACATCTTCGAAGAAAACCGTGTCTCCTACGTCCGCTATGAGCATCCCGTGGTGGAAGGCGTTCTCGATCACGGACCGCGCGGCCTGCAATGCCGTTTTGAACTCCTGCCCGACGGATCGGTCGATAACCAGTGCCCCTGCCGCGACAACCGCGACCGCGGCATCATCTGCGCGCACGTCATCGCCGTTTCCATGGAACTGATCCGACGCCATACCGATCCCGACCGCGACCGCAAGGCCCTTGAGGAGCTGCGGCGCACGGAACGCCTCGCGGCAGAACAAGGCTCCTACCTGGACCGTGTTTCCGCCGGCACCCCCGGCGCGCTACCCGCCGAGCTGCGCCTGACCCTCGCCGAAGACTGGCGTGAAGCCGTCGCCACGGGCAGCGCCCCCGTGCGTTGCGACCTCGTGCGCGATCAATCGGCCACCCCCGTGGACGAAGCCAAAAGCGACCGCCCCTTCGCCCTCTCCGCACAGGATGAAAACCTGCTCTTCGTGCTGGAGGACATCTGCGGGGGCCCCGCCCGTGCGCAGATCGAGCTGCCCATACAGGACTTTCTGAACATCCTCGAAATCCACCGGGGAAAGCCTCTGTTCATCGAAGGAGCAGACGAGCCAGCCACGGCGAACGCCGTCGCCATGCACTCCGTATTGAACATGGACCTCGATCGGGAGAACGGCGAACTCATCCTGATGATTCACACGGAACTGCCCTTCATGAGCCCGCACACCTTCCCCACCTACATCGTCTCCAACAAAGGCGGGTGGGTCTACGACGCCGGACACTTCTGGCCCCTCGCCAACATTCTTCCCCCACCCCTGCACGGAATCTATTCCCAACCCGTCTACGTCGAACGCAAATCGGTTCCGCACTTCATCAAAAATGAACTGCCCCTCATCGCACAACATATTCAGGTAATTTCCGACCTCACTGAAGATCTTTTCACCATTGATCCTGCGGTGCCGCGCTTCAAGCTGATCATCCGCGGAAGCCCCGCCTCCCTTGCCGCCACGCTCTATGCCGTCTACGACGGCCTCGAACTCGTCGCCGCCAAACCCGAAACCACCGGCCACTTCGCCCTCCCCGATCCCGACGACCTGATGCGCTACCTCGTCCGCAACCTTCCCGGCGAAAACCGCGCGCTGGCACTGCTCGCACAGACCGGCCTGCTCGGCGCACGCGGCGACCTGCTCGACTCCATTGTCGGCTGCGATCAGGTGCTCAATTTTCTCGGTGGCGGCATTCCCCCGTTGCGCCGGATGGGATGGAAGATCGAACTCGAAGGGCGCATCGCCCCCTTCATGGAAGAACTCGACTTCGCCCTCCCTGTGGTAAACGTCCACCAACCGGAAGGCTCCAAATGGTTCGAAGTGGGCTTTCAATACGAAGGCGGGCAAGGCGAAAGTCTCTCCGAGGCCGACATCCAACGCGCCCTCCTGAAAAACGAATCCTTCATCCAGCGCAACGGAAAAACCATTCTGCTCGATGCGGGCGCCATCCAGACCGCGCGCGACGTCTTCCGCGACTGCTCCAGCGGCGAAGGCTCGCAACCGGGCACCTTCCGCATGGGCAACATCTATGCCGCCTACGTACAATCCTCCCTCGATTCACTCGATGGCGTGGATGTCGAGGCCGCCCCCGCCTGGCTCCAGGCCTCGCGCATTCACAACCGCAGAGACACCGTCTCCCCCGTCCCCATCGAGCCTCAAACCGAGGCCATCCTTCGCCCCTACCAGAAAGACGGCGTCTACTGGCTCCACTTCCTCGCACGCAACGGATTCTGCGGCATCCTGGCCGACGAAATGGGCCTCGGCAAAACCCTCCAAGCCCTCCTCTGGATTCAACACCATCAGCAAGCAAACCGGGAACACCCCAAGCCCGTGCTCATCGTCTGCCCCACCAGCCTCGTCGAAAACTGGGCCGAAGAATCCGCCCGCTTCACCCCCTCGCTCAAGGTCCTGCTCATGAGCGGTGCCGAGCGCCATAAATACTGGGACGACGCCAAAGCCTCCGATCTCGTCGTCACCTCTTACGCCCTCATACGGCGCGACATCGACCAATACCGCGAAATCGAATTCTCCATTATCCTGCTCGACGAAGCGCAGCACATCAAAAATCACAGCACCCAAAACGCTGTCGCCGCCAAACAACTGCGCGGCGATCACCGCCTAGTGCTGACCGGCACCCCCATCGAAAACAGCGTGGCCGACCTCTGGTCCATCATGGATTTTCTCATGCCGGGCTACCTCGGCTCCAACCGTTCCTTTCGCGACAACTACGAACTGCCCATCTCGCGCGAAGGCCCCGAAGCCGAACAAGCCCAAATCAAGCTGCGCCGCAAACTCCATCCCTTCCTCCTGCGACGCATGAAAAAAGACGTGGCCAAAGACCTCCCCCCAAAAATTCAGCGCCTCATCTCCTGCTCTCTCACCAAAGATCAGCAGGTGGTCTACAACCAGATGCTCCTCACCTCGCGCCGAAAAATCAACGACCTAGTCGAGCAGAAAGGCTTCAATCACGCACGCATGGAAATTCTCAAGGTCCTCCTGCGCCTGCGTCAGATTTGCTGCCATCTGGACCTTCTCAAACTCGACCACATCGCCAGCACCCATCCCTCTGCCAAAATGGACCTGTTCTTCGAACTGATCGACGAAGCGATCGATGGCGGACACCGCGTACTCGTTTTCAGTCAGTTCACCTCCATGCTCGCCATTCTGCGCCGCGAACTCGATGAGCGCAACCGCACCTATTGTTATCTTGATGGTGCCACAAAAAACCGCCTCGCCATGGTCAAAGAATTCAACACCAATCATGCCATCCCCGTCTTTCTCATCAGCCTAAAAGCGGGCGGAACCGGGCTGAATCTGACCGGGGCCGACATGGTGATTCATTATGACCCTTGGTGGAATCCGGCAGTCGAAGATCAAGCCACCGACCGCGCCTACCGCATCGGCCAGAAACGAACCGTCTACAACGTGAAAATGATCACACGCGGCACCGTCGATGAAAAAGTACTCGCCATGCAGGAAAGAAAAAAGCATATCATCAATGCCACCCTTTCACAGGACGATCAGGTGATGCAGAAACTCACTTGGGAGGATGTGCAGGATTTACTGTCCGTATGATGAAACCAACCATATCACTGAACGCGCCGCACCGGACAACCCGCGCATGGGCCTGCGCCCTTGGGTGTCTGACGCTGCTTCTCTGCCTTACTGCAACGGCCGCACCCAACACCAACGTTCCCACCTCGAAACGCCCGGCACGCGCCATCATCGCCCTTCCCGGAACCAACGCACCGATTCCCCTGCCACCCCCCTCGATTTCCGACAGCCAGAGGCGCCTCCGCCAAATCGACCTTCTCGATCGACGGGAACCCAAACCATCCACCGAAATCAGCGAAGCCCTTATGCGCACCATTGCCAACATCGCACCGAGCACCTCCGCAACCGACGTCTCCGCCGCTCTGCGCATGCAACGCATCCGGGTCTCCGAATCCCTCAAGGCCAACAACGCCCTCTTCCGCACCGATCACCAAGAAGAGGCCATTCAATCCCTACAGGGTCTCCTGGGCGACATCACCGACACCGAACTGCGCGAACAAATCTGGACCACCATGGGCGTCATGCGGTTCAAGCAACAAAACTATCCCGCCGCAGCGGAATGCTTCGAGGAAGCGCGCCGCTGCAAGCCCCACTCCGTGAGCGTCGCTTGCAATCTGGCCGCTGCCTACATGAGCGACGGCAGGCTCGAAGAAGCCGAGGCCCTTCTTTCCGGTATACGCATGTCACTGATCGAAGATAAAAACCTCGCCGCCGCCATCCAATTTAATCTCGCCTGCATCGCCAGCATACTCGGGCGCCTGAACGATGCCCTCGAACACCTCTCACAGGCCGCACGACTCAACGCCGTCTTCACCGGAGCCCACCTCGGCGATACCCAACTCGATCCCATCCGCCACGAACACCGCTTCCAAAGCATCGCCCGCCAAATCAACTTCTACCTGAAAACCCGTCAGACATTGGATTAATTCGGATATCTCATATCTGAAATCTGATATTTGATATCTGATATCTGATATCTGATATTGCCCCCCATCAGGCAGGACTGCATCCAAATCCGACGGATTGCTAGTCATTCCACAGCGACTGCTTGCATTCATCACAGAATTTGGTCGGCTTGATCACCGTTGTAAAACAAGGACCGTTTCATCATGATCGTACTTTCAGATCACGCCTGTTCCGAAAGCGTCGAGATCAGTTTCTCCAGCTTGTCGCTCTTTTCCAGCAGTTCAATTTTCCGATTCTCCTGAATCTGAACCACGTTTTTCGGGGCCTTGCTGATGAAATCCATGTTCTCCAGCTTGCGCGAGACGCGATCAAGCTCTTCGGTAATCTTCGTAAGCTGTCCGTTCAGACGCGCCACCTCCGCCGCAATGTCAATCAGCCCTTCCAGCGGCATATAGACTGCCCCGAGCTGACTCAACCCACTCGGCATCGCCTTCGGCGGCGAGAATTCGGCATCCACCGTGATGGAACGCGCACGCAGGAGGCTGGCAATGGATTCCTGATCCTCGATCAGCCTTCCTGTGCTTTCCTCGTTGGCGGGACGCAGAATGAAATCGACCTGCTGCTTGGGCAGGATGCTGTAATCCGCCATCAGGATGCGCGCCACCCGAATCAAATCGTGCTTGGCATCCACATAGCGAACGGTGCCGGAGGAGGCTCCCCACGCCGCCATCCGCGCGTGATCCAGCTCCTTGGGCCAAGGCGCAATCATGATCGATTCGGATAACTCCCGGTACCCCATCCCCTGCCACAGCTCCTCGGTTAGGAACGGCATAATCGGATGCAGCAGGCGCAGCGCATTGCTGAACACATAGTGCATCACCCGGATCGTCTGCCGCTTGCGCGCCTCATCCTCTCCGTGAAACACCTGCTTCGAGTATTCAACATACCAATCGCAATACTGATGCCAGAAGAAATCATACAGCGCCTTGGCTACGTCATTGAAACGGAAACGCTCCAAATTCTCGCGGCAGGCGGTAATGGTCGAATTCAGTTTCGCCAGAATGTGCAGATCATCCGCACTCATCAGCGCCACATCAAAATCCGCCTCGTGAAAACGTTCGGGCAAATCAACGGACTGCATCTGCATGAAACGGGCCGCATTCCAGATTTTCGTACCAAAGTTGCGCCCCACCTCGAATTTATCATCCGAGACGTACACATCCTGCCCGGTGGCCGTCAGCATGATCAGGCTGAACCGCAGCGCATCCGCACTGAATTTTTCGATGATGTCCAGCGGATCGATGGAATTGCCTAGGCTCTTGCTCATCTTCCGCCCGACATCGTCACGGACCGTCCCGTGAATATAGACATCGGAAAACGGAATATCGTCCATAATCTCGATACCGGCCATCACCATACGGGCCACCCAGAAGAAAATAATCTCCGAGGCGGTCGATAGCGTTTTAGTGGGATAATAAAAACGCAGGTCCGCGCTTTCCTGTGGCCAGCCGAACACGCTGAAGGGCCAGAGCCACGACGAAAACCAGGTGTCCAGCACGTCCTCATCCTGCCGAACGCCCGATGCACCGCATTTCGGACAATTCTCCGGCGTGCCGCGATCGGCCCACTCGTGCGAACAGGCGTCGCAGTAAAATACGGGAATGCGATGTCCCCACCAAATCTGACGCGAAATACACCAGTCGCGGATGTTTTCCATCCACTCCAGATACACCTTCGTCCAGCGCTCCGGCACAAAGCGGATGCGCCCGTCTTTCACCGCCTCGATCGCCGGACGCGCCAACGGCTTCATCTTCACGAACCACTGCGGAGAAAGGCGGGGCTCGATCATGGTGTCGCACCGGTAGCAGTGCCCCACCGCATGTTGATGTTCCTCGACCTTTTCGAGCAGATTCTGCGTGCGCAAATCCTCGATGATCCGCTTGCGGCATTCCATACGGTCCAGCCCGGCATAAGGCCCGGCCTGCTCATTCATCGTGCCGTCCTCATTCATCACATTGATCTGTTCCAGCTTATGACGCAGGCCCAGTTCAAAGTCGTTCGAATCGTGGGCCGGAGTGATTTTCACCACGCCGGTTCCGAATTCCGGATCCACGTAATCATCCTCCACCACCCGCAGCTCGCGCTGAAGAATCGGCAGAACCACGACCGCACGTTTCAAGGCCTCATAGCGTTTATCACGCGGATTGACGGCTACCGCCGTATCGCCCAGCATGGTTTCCGGGCGCGTGGTCGCCACAATGATGTGATCCTTCCGCTTGCCGCCCTTGACCGGATAACGAATGTAATAGAGCTTGCCAGCCTGATCCTGATGCTCGCTTTCCTCGTCGGAAAGCGCCGTGCGGCAGCGCGGGCACCAGTTGATGATGTAGTTGCCCCGATAAATCAGCTTCTTGTCGTACAGACGGACAAACATTTCCTTCACGGCGTTGCTAAGTCCTTCATCCATCGTGAAACGCTCGCGTTCCCAGTCACACGAGGAGCCCAGCTTTTTCAATTGATTGATAATCGTGCCGCCGTACTGCGCGCGCCAGGCCCAGACTTCTTCCAGAAACTTTTCGCGCCCCAGATCGTCGCGGGTTTTGCCTTCCTTCTTGAGCTTGCGCTCGACCACATTCTGCGTGGCGATGCCCGCATGATCCGTGCCCGGAACCCAGACCACGTTGCGCCCCTGCATGCGTTGCCAACGGATGAGCACATCCTGAATGGTGTTGTTGAGCGCATGGCCCATGTGCAGGATACCCGTCACGTTCGGCGGCGGAATGACCACGCAGTACGGGTCACCGCCGGACGAAGCATCGCTGTGAAAATAGCCGCGCTCCACCCAGTGGGCGTACCATTTGGATTCAATAGACTGAGGATCGTAATGTTTGGGCAGTTCACTCATAGCTTCCAGCACCTTTGTTCTTCCTGTGAATTCAGGGTTAATCAGATGGCTCGGCACACCCCCCGCACGGGGAGCGTTCATTTTTGGAGACTCTGTTGTTCTTCCAGCAGCAGTTTGTATTCCACGCTGTCCACCAGCGCCTCCCACGATGCTTCAATCAGGTTTTCCGAGACACCCACCGTGCCCCAATTGTTGACCCCGTCCGAGGATTCGATCAGTACGCGCGTCTTGGCCGCCGTGGCCTCTTCCGGATCCAGGATGCGCACGCGGTAGTCCGTCAGATACACATCTTCAATACCTGGATAGAACCGGGTCAGTGCGCGACGCATGGCCTGATTAAGCGCATCCACCGGGCCATGCCCCTCGCCTGCCGTGAGTTCCTCCTCACCGTTCACGCTCAGCTTCACCGTGGCTTCGCTGATGCACGGCTCATCCACATTCCGTTTTTCCACAATCACGCGGAATCCTTCCAAATTGAAAAACGGCTTGTGCTGCTTTAGCACCTTTTGAATCATCAGCTTGAATGAGGCCTCCGCCGCTTCGTATTCATAGCCGTCCTTCTCCAGACGCTCCATTTCGTGCAAAATGTTTTTCAGTTCCGGATCGTTCTTCTGAAACTGCATCCCCATTTCCACCGCTTTCAGAAAGATGTTGCTCGCGCCCGAAAGCTCGGAAATCAGCACGCGCCGTTTGTTGCCCACCGACGCCGGGTCCGTATGCTCGAAGCTGACCGGGTTTTTCTGTACCCCGTTCACATGCATGCCCGCTTTATGCGCAAAGGCGCTCTCCCCCACAAAGGGGTCTTTTTTGTCCGGGCGCACATTCGACAGTTCATAGGCGTAAAGCGAGACCTGCCGCAGCTCCTCCAACCGAACCGAGGTACCGCACTCCATCTTAAGCATCAGACAGGGAAGGATGGTACACAGATTGGCATTACCCGTCCGCTCGCCGAACCCGTTGATTGTTCCCTGCACCTGCGTGGCCCCCGCACGCACGCCCTCCAGCGAGTTGGCATCAGCCAGCCCCGCATCGTTGTGCGTATGAATGCCGATGGGCACATCGAGCAGCCGCCCAACCTCTTCGGTGATCGTGAATATTTCATCCGGCAGGCAGCCACCATTGGTATCGCACAGCACCACCCGATCGGCCCCCGCTTCCGCCGCAGCACGCACCGACGCCAGCGCATACTCCGAATTCGCCTTGTACCCATCGTAAAAATGCTCTGCGTCATAAATCACTTCACGACCCCGGCTTTTCAAATAGGCCACCGAGTCGCGGATCATGGCCAGATTTTCCTCCGGCGTCACCCGCAGCACTTCATGCACATGCAACTCCCAAGCTTTCCCGAAGATGGTCACCACCTCGGTATCGGCCTCGATCAGCGCCTGCATACCCGGGTCCTCCTCCACCGTTTTACCTGCACGGCGCGTACTCCCGAACGCTGCTATCTTCGCATGGCTCAGCGTCTCTTTTTTTATCGCGCGAAAAAACTCCATGTCCTTGGGATTCGATCCAGCGTATCCCCCCTCAATATAATCCACACCGAATTCATCCAGCCGAAGGGCCAGGTGAACCTTGCCAATGCTGGAGAACGAAACGCCTTCACCCTGCACCCCATCACGCAGCGTGGTATCATATATACTTATTTTTTTCATGATTCGCTCCCATTTGCATCAACCCGGCACACCTTGTGGCACAGATTGAAAGGGCGGCATTTTACTGTTCACTCCCCTAAATGCAAAGGGTTTTTACCGCCTTCCCATATTTCACTCACATTACTCCTTGGATATTTTTAAGAAAGGGGGTGTACGCACCATTCCCCTCCTGTTACCGTCAAATAATGTTTACGGACTGCGGAACACGACGCGCCCGACACGCGCGACAATCCGAAAGGAATGGCCCATGGAATCCGACACGGGAAAACCGGCGGAAATCGCACTGAAGGATATTTACAAGACCTATATCATGGGCGAGGTGAAAGTGCCCGTGCTGCGCGGCATCGACGCCGATATCCGCCGCGCCGAGCTGACCGTGGTGCTCGGCGCATCCGGCTCCGGGAAAAGTACGCTGCTCAACATGATTGGCGGAATTGACCGCCCCACCTCCGGCGAACTCCTCTTCGATAACACCAATATCGCCGACTACGATGACCGCCGTCTCACCGCCTACCGTCGTCAGCACATCGGCTTCGTCTTCCAATTCTACAACCTCGTCCCCACCCTCACCGCACGCGAAAACGTACAGGTCTCCACGGAAGTGGCCGATCACCCGATGGACCCCGCCGAAGCCCTCGAAAAAGTAGGCCTCGGCGACCGGATGGACCACTTTCCCTCCCAGCTCTCGGGCGGACAGCAGCAGCGCGTGGCCATTGCCCGTGCCCTGGCAAAAAATCCGCGGCTGATGCTGTGCGATGAACCCACCGGCGCACTCGATCACGACACTAGCATCCTCGTGCTGAATCTCCTGAGAAAACTCAACGAAGAACTCGGCACCACCATCGTCATGATCACCCATGCGCCGCCCATTGCCGATATGGCGCACCGCGTAATTCGCCTAGGCAGCGGTGTGATCGACCACATCACCGTCAACCACGACCTTAAACACGCCGAGGAGTTGGACTGGTGACCGTTCTCGACCGCAAACGCATGCGCGACCTGCTGCGCGCCAGGGGAATGCTCCTCGCGGTGGCCGCCATCGTCGCCACGGGTACCGGCAGTTTCATCGGGATGCTCGGCACCTTCAACAATTTGGATGACGCACGCGCCTCCTACTATGCGGAATGTCGCATGGCCGACTTCTGGATTGACCTGAAAAAAGCGCCAGTCGCGGAGGTGCGTAAACTCGCCACGTTGCCAGGCATTTCCGAACTGCGCGACCGCATGACCTTCCCGGCCATCCTAGACCTTCCCGACGTGCCCCAGCCCATCAACATGCTCGTCGTCTCCATGCCGCGTGAACAGGCCCCGGTGATCAACAACATACTCGTCCGTGAAGGCACCTATTTCACGGAAAACCGACGCAACGAGGCCATTCTCTCGGAGCAGTTCGCCGAGGCGCGCGGCATCCATCCCGGCGACACCATTAACCTGATTCTCGACGGGCAGCGCAAGGCCGTCTACGTCACGGGGCTCGCCATCAGCTCGGAGTTCGTCTACTTCGCACCGCCCGGCAGCATCGTGAGCGATCCGAAATCCTACGGCGTCGTCTTTCTCAAGCGCGATTATATGGAGGATGTATTCGGATTCGACGGTGCCTGCAACAACCTCGTCGGTACCCTCACGCCCAAAGCGCGGGCCGACGGCGGGCAAGAGGCTATCGACGGTCTTTCCCATGAGTTGGCCGACTTCGGCGTCTTCTCCGCCACCCCACTCAAAAATCAGTTTTCCAACCTGACGCTGGCCTCGGAAATGGGCGGGCTGCAATCCATGGCCACCATGATGCCCGCGCTTTTTCTGGCCGTAGCCGCCATGGTGCTCAACGTGTTGATGACCCGCATCGCTCAGCAGCAACGCACCATCGTGGGCACCCTGAAGGCACTCGGTTACTCCAACCGAATCATCTTCACGCATTACATTCAGTTTGGTGTCACGGTGGGCTTTGCCGGGGGCCTAGGCGGATGGGCCATTGGCTGGTGGATGAGCGGCTACATGACGCGCATGTATCAGGCCGTCTTTGAATTTCCCAGTCTAGCCAACACCCTGTACCCCGGCATCATGGCGGCGGCCATGCTGATCTCGGTGGTCTTCGCCGTACTCGGCACCCTGCACGGCGTCAAAACCGTGGCCCACCTCAATCCTGCCGAGGCCATGCGCGCCCCCTCACCGCCCGCAGGCGGCGCCGTATTTCTCGAACGCTTCCCCCGCCTCTGGAAGGCGTTTGATTTCCGCTGGCAGATGATTTTGCGCGGCGTTCTGCGCAACCGCATACGCACGCTGATCAGCATTCTGGCCGCCGCACTGGGTGCCTCCATCGTGGTGGTCGCGCTCGGCCTCATGGACTCCATGAATAAAATGATCTCCTTCCAATTTGATAAGATCATCAAGAGCGACTACACGCTCTCCTTCCGCGATGAAACCGGCGGCGATGCCGCCCTGGAAGTCCGGCGTATGCCGGGCATACTGCTCGCCGAGGCCGTATTTAACGTACCCGGCACCTTCGAGCAGAACAGTCACTGGAAAAAAGGTGTCATCACCGGCCTGCCCTCCGGCGGTACGCTCACCGTGCCGCACAGCGCCAACGGCGAGGCCGTGCCCGTACCGCTCGTCGGACTCCTCATGACCCAACGCATGGCCGATCAGTTGCAGTTGAAGGAAGGCGACGCCCTGCGCTTCACGCCCGTACGAGGCCTGCGCACACCGCACGAGGTGCAGGTGGTCAAAATCATTTCCAGCATGCTGGGCATGGCCGTCTATGCCGACTACGCCTATCTCAATCACCTGATGGGTGAATCCGACGCACTCTCCGAAATTCAGATGAAAACAGCTTTCACGCCTAGCGAACTCGACGTCTTTTACAGCATCCTAAAAGAAAGCCCGCGCATCCAAGCCGTCAATTCCATTCGCGAGCAGAAAGCGGCCATAACCAAGCAGTTTCAGGGCTCCATGCAGGGCATGTCGGTGATGCTCGTCATTTTCGCCGCTGTGATTTTCTTTGGCTCCATTCTGAACGGTTCGCTGATCGCCTTGGCCGAGCGCAACCGGGAAATCGCCACCTTCCGCGTACTGGGTTACACGCCGATGGATGTCGGCACGATCTTTCTGCGAGAGAATCTGCTGCTGAACCTGGTCGGCACCGTCGTCGGGATGCCCTTGGGCTATCTGCTGCTCTACGGCATGTGCTCGCAATTCGCCAATGACGCCTTTATCTTCCCCACCTACGTGCGGGGCGTCACTTGGATCAACACCTTTGTCCTGGCCTTTCTCTTTGTACTCGGTGCGCAGCTCGTGGTGCGCCGGAGTATCCTGAAGATGGACTGGGGCGAGGCTTTAAGCATGAAGGAATAACACCGCTGGAGGTCATGGTTATGAATAAGCAGAAAAGAAAATGGATGAAGCCCGCGATCATCGTCGCCGTAATCGTATTGATTCTCGGAGGCTTGGCCGCTGGAATGAGCAAATCCACGCCCGTACACACCGCCCGATTGAGCCAGGGTGTGATTCACCGCTATGTGGAAGAACGCGCACGCACCACCTTGCCGCATGTCTACCATCTCACCATGCCCGAGGCCGGGCGTGTACGGCCCATCACCCTCGCCGAAGGTACGCCCGTCACCAACGGACAAATCGTCGTCACCCTCGAAAAATCAGACCTTCAGGACGCCCTCTTTGAAAGTCATTCCATCGTCACCGCCATGGTCAACGCCGTACAGGCCTCGCAAGCCCAAATCGAAGCGGGACTCGCACGCAAGAACTACGCCGAGTGGCTGCGCGACGCCCAGTCCAACCTCTTCGCCAAAGCGCAAACCAGCGAACTCGAATCGAAAAAAGCCGAGCGCGATTTTCTGGAAGCCGATGTCGATGTACAAGAAAGCACCTCACACGCCTATGCCATGCAGGCCCTCCTCGCCGTATGCCGCCTGATGCCCATCTACGTGAACCGTCAGCTCAAGCGCACCGAACTCGTCAGCCCCGTCGATGGCGTCGTCCTCAAGCGCTACCTCTGGAACGAACAGGTCATGCAGCCCGGCGACCTCCTGATGGACATCGGCAATCTGGATGACCTCCAAATCACCGCCGACGTACTCACCGAAGAAGCCGTAACCATTCACCCCGGCGACGCCGTGGAAATCTACGGCGAAGCCATTGGCGACACCCCCATCCATGGGAAAGTCCTGCGCGTCAAGCCCCAGGCCTTCACCAAACTCTCCTCCCTCGGCGTCGAACAGCAGCGCGTCGCCGTGGAAATCGCCTTTGATCCCGAAGCCCTGCAACACCTCGCCGACGCCAAACAGAAGCTCGGTCTCGAATATCGCGTACAGGTCCGCATCTACACCGAAACCCTGCAGGACGCCCTCATCATTCCGCGTACCGCCCTCTTCCGCAGCGACGACGGCCAATGGCAAGTCTTCCGCATCCTCGGCGGGCACGCCAAAACGGTGACCCTTAAACTCGGCATCGTCAACGACGCCCAGGCCCAAGTGCTCGAAGGCCTCCAGTCCGACGACACCGTAATCATTGCCCCCGACGCCACTCTCAAGGACGGCATGCGCGTAACGGGACGATAAACCCATCCCGGTGCCGTTTCTTCGTCACACAAAAAATCGTGGCGCTCGGAGAGCGGCACGCTACCAACACAACAGCGTCCCCGCTGCGGTGCATTAGCCAAATCAAACTGGGCGGATATACTGTTGGTGCTTGGGGTTGCCCGAGTTTCACTCCTTAATCACAAACGCAGTTTGCATAAAGCAATCCGTCATGAGGCCCTAGAGCATGTCGAAACCATCAGCGCTGAGCTGCGGGATCGGGTTTTAAAGCACCGCAAGGCCGACGGATTGCTAGCGCTTGAAGGCCAGAACCAATACCCCGGAGGCCACCATGGCAATACCCATCCACTCGCGCACCGACGGACGTTCACCCAGAAAGGCAAAAGCAAAAATCGCCACCAGCACTAGGCTGAACTTATCCACCGGTGCCACCTGCGAGGCCGGGCCCATTTGGAGTGCTCGAAAATAGCAGACCCAAGACGCCCCCGTGGCTAGCGCCGACAAACTGAGAAAAAGCCAAGTCTTGCCCGGCAACGCAAACGGATTGCTCCACTTCCCGGCAACCCAGACAAACGTCGCCAACACAAACGTAATGATCACCGTTCGAACCAGCGTCGCCAGGTCCGAATCCACCCCCTGAATGCCTACCTTCGCAAAAATAGCCGTCAGCGCCGCAAAAACAGCCGACAGAGCCGCCCAGTAAAACCAATTGCCTTCCGCAGTCATAACCCGCCTTTTTCTTAGATTATCAGAATTACAGAAAATAGACTTTTTCTACCGTATCCGTCAATGGACCATTCGCCCGGACCCCTATCCAAAAGCAGCGGTGCGCTACTATTTTAAAATATACCGCCCGTTTTTCATCGTGCCAACGCGTTCGATTAGCCCGGCTTCGATCAATGGATTCAGGGTATCCATCGCGCCCTGCTTTGAAACACCCAGTCCTTCCCTGATTTCACGCGGACTAAGGCCTCCTCTTGTTCGAAGCATATTGAGCAACTGCTCCTGCTTCGGACGCAGTACCAGTTTGAAACCGCCTTTGGACGCGTTCAACTGCTGAATCCGCTGCCATACCCGTTCAAGCGTTTGCTGCAACCCTTCTGCATTATATTCCAGCCACAACGTCAGATCGCCGGCGTTGACTCGGACTTTCTGCAATGCCGCATAATAACGAGGTCGATCTTCCCAAAAAAACTCATCCACTGAAAATATATGGTTGGAGTCAAAGCCTCGCCGGTAGAGCTCCCACAAAGCCAACGCCCGGCCTGTACGACCGTTCCCATCCGCAAAGGGGTGAATGTCCTCAAACCGATAATGTAAAATAGCTGAGCTCAGCACGGGCGAAAGCGCAACGGATTCTTTGTCCCACCATTCCAAAAGCTCAAACATCAGTCCCGAGACTTCATCTGGAGCTGGCGGAACATGTGGCCCTACCCGTACACGTATTTTGCGGTAGGAGCCAGCCTCGCCTTGGTCCATCACTTGCCCGGCCATAATCTCATGCAGGTGGAAAACATCCTCATGCGTCAGCTTTTTCTTTGTGGCATTCTTTTCGATATGTTGGAGGGCTGCAAAATAGTTCAGCACTTCACGCCGGTCTCGGGAAAACGAAGGAACCATCTCTTGATTAGCCTCCAGCGCCCGCACCTCTTCCAGCGTCAGCGGGTTCCCCTCAATCGCCGTCGAAGAATGCGCGTTCCGGGCGCGCGAATCCTTCTGCAAAGCCGGGATCCAGGCCACTTGAACAGTCGCGCCTTGAATGCGTTCACGCAATGCGGAAATCGCCTCAACGCGAGACAACAACGGCGGTGAAATAGTGAAGTTCGGTCGATAACTCATGGCGACATCCTACCCGTGGGCCAAGTGTCGGTCAAGCCATGGGTCAAGTGATTTTCTGCTTGGCCAGGGATCGTGCCGACCCTCGTGCCGCACTTGGGCGCACCTGCGGCACGCATCCGTTATTTAAAATTCGAGGGGTAAGAAATGGTGGGCCCGGTAGGGCTCGAACCTACGACCAGAGGATTATGAGTCCCCTGAACATGCTGATATAAGTCTTTTTTATCAGCTTGCTATAATTTCGCTGTACTTTTGTGCATTCATGGCGTACTTTAGCGCATGTAAATGAAACGTTATGCACGGAAGGAGCAACGAGCATGAAAAAGGATTCCAAGTATCTCATACAACGCGGCCCGACGTGGTACGTACAGCATCGGGTGGACGGCAAGTTACTACAAAAAACCACCGGCACGGGCAACATACGGGAGGCACGAAAGTTCCGGGATGAATATCTTGAGGTGTTCAAGCCAAAGAAAGCCATTGAACGCCTCGAAGCGGTAAAAACGAAACTCGCCATTGCCATGCAGGAGGTCGAGGACGACCAGCCCCGCGAATCGTTGCTTGGCGCTTGGTATGTGTTTGAGGAAGCCCCCACCCGAAAGAAATGCAGCGAGGGTAACTTGGAAACGTACAAGGGCCAATATGAGGCTTTCCGGGCATGGATGCGCGAACATCACCCGGACGTTCTCGAAGTGCGCCAAGTGACTCCCGAAATGGCCGTGTCGTTTTACCAGCATCTTGAGGGCAAGGGCGCTTCCCCCCGTACGCTGGTTAAGTATCTCAACTGCTTCTCTCTGATATGGCGCATTCTGGCCACCCAGAAGGCCACAGGCGTGAGCATGAACATCTGGTCGAAGGATTTCATTGCCCGCCCCGATTCCGACCGTGTGACAGGGCGAAAACGCGATTTGACGCCTTCCGAAATTGAACGTCTGATTTCCCATGCCGATGATTCCGACCTTCACGACCTGCTCACCATCTTGGCATTCACCGGGATGCGCGTGGGCGATGCCGCAAACCTGCAATGGGATTCCATTGGTGAAAAGACCATCACCTTTTACCCTCGCAAAACGGCCAAGCGGACGGCCAAGCGCGTTTATATCCCCATCCTTCCCCCTGTCCGGGACGTACTCGAAAGCCGTATGCACTTCCCCGATGAAAACCGCGTCTTCCCTGAACTGGCCGAAAGCTACAAAAAAGACGACGGCGCATCCATCGCCAAGCGCGTGGGCAAAATTTTCGATGCAGCAGGATTTGAACGCCACCTTGAAGGCGTGGGCATGATGAAGCGCCCCGTATATGGTGCCCATTCGCTACGCCATTCCTTTAGCACCATTGCAGCACAGGCCGGAATGCCGCAACCGTTGATTAAGTCCATTGTGGGCCACAGCAGCGACGCCATGAACGACCACTATACCCACACGGAACGCCTTGCGGAACAATTCGCTATAAACGGGCCCAAATCTGGCTTAAAAAGCGAAGTTTCGGAATTGCTGGACAAACTATCAGACCCACAGCTTGAAGCCGTTTTGACGGGCCTGAAACGCCTTCTGAATGGCAAAAAAACACTGCTTCAAATCCGTTGACAACCTTGGAACAAATGACTTTTGTAAGTGAATAAACCGCCGTCTAGCTAACAGCGGAAGTCCTGCCGGGATTGCGCCTTTTCCGCGTCCCGGCGGGCATTCTGAAAAGGAGAATGAGAAGATGAAGAATGAAAAGTTGCTAGAAGAACAAGAACAGCGGCTTGAACTGGCCGCACTCCTCAACGGTAGCGGACACCCACGAGGCGAAATCGTCGCTTCCTTCGTGCTATGCCAAGATCAGCAGGCCGACACAACGGCTCGCGCACTTCTCGACAAGTCGCAAGCCGATGCAGAGCGAATCCTCGAAATGGCCAGGGACAGCGAGGGCCGCAATCTTCAAGATATCATTGATTCCGTGCTCCCTGTACACAAGCCGCAAACCTCCGAGGGCCGCGACTGCGAGGCGTGCGCGGAAAGACTGCGGGTGTGGAATCGGACAACGACTCTTGTAATGGATTCCAAGCGTGCGCAAATTCAGCAGGATACAAAGGATGCTCGCTTAATAAGCATTATCTCCGACGAAAAAAACGAAATCGTGAGCATGATTGCCGATAGCACATCTATTTCGACTACCGAAGAAATGAAAAAGGCCCGGCAAGCATTGAAGAAACTCAAGCAAGAGAAAGCAGACACCGCCAAGATACAAATCCTTGAAAAGTACATAGCAGGGCAAGATCACAGGAAGGGCATAATGAGGGAAGGGAAAATATTGGGGAGGACAATCGTATGGCGAAAGTGCGACGAACTGGCCAAGGAGTTCAAATTGACAAAATTAATTCAAAAAAAGGACAAGGTATCCACACGGGTTCTTGAAGAAGAAAAGCAGGCGCACCAAACAGAGGCTTTATTCGACGAAGTGGATAAAGGCATTTTGTTGGACTATATGAGGCGGATGCCGCAGGAACAGTTATATACTAAAATTCTTGACCGACTTGGCACCGAAAACGCGTCTAAACTGATTTACGAATGACGGTGAAAGCAGTTGCGGGAAAAGCACGGCCATGAAACAAAATGAAACAATGAAACAATGAGTTATAGCAGAAATCATTAGGAAATAAGCCATATCCTGATTTTTTTTGAAACAACCGCAGCTTTTAGTGCAATCAAGCACGGTTGAAAGAAAAGAAGTCATGGATAGTACAACGTTCGAGCCAATAGCGGCAATCATACAAAACACCCGTTCACTCTCTGCGAAGGCGCGGCGAACCTACATCTCCGCCCTCCAGCACGACCCCGCCGAGCTTGAAAAGAAGCTCAACACACAGCCACCCGAAAAGCAGGTGACCTGCAACCGAATATCGTTCCACGAAGCCTCACGGTTAGGAGGTTGCTCTATTCGAGCATTGCAGAACCTCTGTGCGGAAGGCTCTCTTTCTCGCGTTTTTCTCCCAGGCAGGAAAAGAGCATTTGGCGTGAAGCGCGACCAATTTCTGGCCCTCTTTGGAGGTGCAGAATGAGTTGGCGCGACGTTGCGAGAAGGTGCTGCCGCTGTCTACCGATTCAAAGTTTTTACAAGCGGCAGCTGTATTTGTTCCTCACCAAAAAAGGGGGCGCAAAGTGAAACACGACACGGAAGAAATCAGGCGGCGGCTAACCATTCCGCAAATCGGCGCGGCATTGTTCCCTTCATGGCGTCCGGGCAAATCATGCAAGTCACCTTTCAGGCAGGACCGGACACCGAGCTTTTCTGTATTCAAAGCCGGCAGGGCATGGAAGGATTTTGCAAGCGGTGAAGGCGGCGACGTGATAGACTTCTACACGAAGGCAACAGGCCTTTCATTCAAAGACGCGTTGGGACGCTTGGCAGTGATGGCGGGGCTTCATACAGAAAGAGAGCGTCCGGCTAAAACGAGCAAGCCGATTCTTCCGGCTGATTTGCACATTGGCAGCAAGGCCGAATTGATGAAGCTGGCAGAGCTTCGGAATGTATCGTGTGAAGCAGTGCAATTAGCTTCCAATGCTGGCCTGCTTCGCTTCGGGACGGTATGCAATGAACCCTGCTGGATCCTTCTGGACAAGTCCGGCAAGCTCGCCCAGGCAAGGCGGCGGGATGGTAAACAGTTTGATGCTATAGGCAGGCTTCCGGCACGGAAGGCGCACACCTTGCGCGGCTCGTGCCAAAGCTGGCCGCTTGGCACCCTAGAGGCAGCAAATAAGGGCTTCCTTGCCCTTGTCGAGGGGATGCCCGACCTGTTAGCCGCCGCGCACTTTGCACACGCTGAAGAGGCTGAAAGCCGTGTTGCTGTCATTGCCATGCTTGGCGCGTCAAATACGATCCCGGCTGATTCGCTTCCATACTTCGCAGGCAAGCGCATTCGGATCTTCGCGCATGGTGATGATGCCGGAATCCAAGCGGCGCGACGATGGCGGAAACAACTCAAAGGCAAAGCCCAAATGGTTGAAATCTTCTCATGCGGTGCGGTGGAACTCACCGATGGCGAGGTATCGAATGACCTAAATGACCTGACCAGCATGACCGCCGAAACATTTCACGATGACCGCAACCTTCAACACCTCTTCGATTTTGCAGAGGAGGTGGGCTAATGAGCGGATATATTCCAGATGATGACGAGGCAACCCTTGATTGTGTGAATATCACAAGGGATAATTCCTTCAAGCTGATTCTTGCTTGTGAAATGGTAATAAAGGAACCCGAATATCTGATTGATGACATTCTGGAAACAGATTCGCTGGGTTCACTGTTCGGTGAGCCAAGCGCAGGAAAATCATTCGTTGCCCTATCAATGGCTTGTTCTGTTGCAACAGGGGCGGCATGGTTCGGACATAGCGTTAAAAAGATGCCGGTGATTTACATTGCAGGCGAGGGGCATAATGGGCTGGCTAGGCGGCGAGCAGCTTGGCAAAAAGGCAATGACTGCAATATTGACGCAGATTGCCCCCTGTACTTCTCCACAGTACCAGCAAGGATGACGGACGAGGAACATGTTAAATCAGTCATTGATTCGGTTAATGGTATCGCCGAAAATCATGGACCCCCCGGACTGATTGTCATTGATACATTGGCGCGAAATTTCGGCGGTGAGGATGAGAACTCAACCCAAGCCATGAACGAGTTTGTTACCGGATGCGATTCGCTTCGCTCAACCTACAACGCAACCGTCCTTGTGGTTCACCATTCTGGACATGCCGACAAGGGCCGTGGGCGTGGCTCCAGCGTGTTTAGGGGTGCATTGGATATTGAGTACGCCATAGTTCAGGAAATGAATGTTATCCGGCAAAGCAATACTAAATTGAAAGACGGCGCGAAACCGGACGACTTGTTCTTTCGCCTAAATGATTGTTTTGTTGGATGTGGTGAATCAGGAAGGCCAATCACAAGCGCATATCTAGTTAAAACGGACGAACCCGCACACGCCATGCCGCTAGGCGAAAACCAAAAGACCGCCGTCACGTTGCTGGCAAGCATGTACAAGGAACGCGAGGAAAATCTTGTTGCACGCGAAATGTCCCCATCTTTAGCGACGGTTAAGGTTGAAGAGTTCAAGAATGAATTGAAAGCCGTAGACATTGCCCGGCAGCGCATAAGTGAACTTATCCGGAATGATAAGTTATTCCAGATTGTGAATGGAACCATTAAGTGTGTTTAGGGTGTCCGCCGTCCGCCGTCCGGGGGTATTACATACCCCCCCGGACAGGACGGACAACGTACGAGAACACCAGACCGGACAAACCGGACACAAACCGGACAGAAAACGGACATTGACCGGACGAGATGGAATTAGTAGTATTAATTGGGGCAAAGATAATCGCTATTATTTAGAGCTAACAGCATCTAACGAATAGGAGAATAAACAATGCCATGGACCGTACAGTTAACACTGCTGGTCATGGCTGACGCCGGGCATGAAAAGGAGACAACCATGACAGATGACAAGCAAACCGCACAGCCGCCGCTACCCGAAGACAAAACAAGACCACAGGACCACAAGTTCTCACACAAGATTCCCAACGGGCTCGGGCTCTTTTTTGCCGCCATTTCCATGACTGTCGGTGGTGTTGCGAGAATGAACGCAGCACTCTTTACGATACTTGCCTATCTTCTCGGCGCAGGGATCGGCTACGCCATCGAGGCGTTGCGTATCGAGAATAAATTCAAAGTGGTTCTTGCTTCCATAGTCGGTATCATGATCGGTGGTGGATTCTTTCTCAACAATGCTCTTTCCGAAGTCCGAGAGATTCAAACACAGCCTGATTCAGGGCATTCGGTTACGCGCGTGCTAGCGGCATCAGCACAGTCCACGGCTGACGCAGTGCTCCAAGCCTTTCCTCACATGTCAACCCAAGGCAAGCGTGCCTTCCGGCAGAAAGTTGCTGGCATGTCAGAGAACGAAGCAATGGCGTCTATCTGGCAACTTATGGCCGAAGGAGAAACGTTGTTTTCGGACGCAGATAAGAGCGAAATGACCGCCCTCTATTGGAAGGCTGTCGAGACCCTCACGCCCGAGGAACAAATGTTCATTGTGAAGGTGAACCTCAAGATGGGTCAAGGGCAAGGCTACTCTGCAACCGACCAACAGAAATCAAGTGTTTTTGTGCAAAAGGGATTCGATAATCTCTCGGAGAAGGACAGTGCTCGTTATCTCGATATGAGAGGCAAGGCCATTGAACTGGCCCTTCTCAAACCAGATGCGGCTTCACAGCAATTCAAATCAACTTATCCTCCGTCCTTGTCCAGCGTCACAGAGATGACAGCGGAACAGAAACAGAAGCGCATGCAGCAGCTTGTGGCAAAGGCGATCTCTCTCCTTCCGGAGAAAGATCGGGCGCGCTATATGGAACTTCAGTTGATCCCTGCCGCCCAGTTGACGAAGGAGCAGTATGCGGAACGCGTGAAGTACTCAAAGAAGTTCATATACCTTCTGTCGGAAGGCGAACTGCGAGAGTTCCTAGAACTGACAGGAGAGATGTCCAAAGACCAATGAATGTTGCAACAAGGATGTATGGCATGGAAAATGTTTGTAAAATATGCCGTACAGATACCGCCGATGAAACAATTACCCTTATAAACGGAGAATATGTTCATTCAGATTGCGAAGAAATGATTGTAGAATTGCTTGCTACATCTGAACATAATCTCGCTGATTTGGGTAAACAGGAGAATAATTTCCCGGTGGGCGCGGAAAGAGTCGGCACAGCGCGGGGCTTGAGGGAGACGGGACAACGGCACCGAAATACGCCGCCATATTCAACAAACATATCTCCATGTTGTGAGGTAATACACCTTCACAAAACGTGGTGGGGATGTCTTCTACTCGTGGAAGGCACCTCCCGGAGGGGGGCAGGACACCCACCGGCACCCCGCCCCAGACCTAAGCCATGCACACACACCCACCTCAAACCGGCACAGCATAGCCGCTGAACGACCACCGGAAGCAGGTTCAGACGCGCCCCGCACTGGTGTACGTTCGTTCACTATAGCCGCCTCTCCACTGTGAAGATGCAAGCTAGACGCACCCGTGTACGTTCGTTCACTCGTGGTGCTTTTATGTGTTGTGAGCAATAGCCCCGTTACATATCAGGGCTTAGATGTCTTTTCCCGGTCAGGAGGGACGGGCATAGCTGACACATCTGGCCCGGTTCGTGTTTCCTTGTCAGTCTACGTTCCAACTCAAATCAGACGCTAGACCGTCGGACAATCCACACTGGCACCCACACACCACCTGCACACAGAAGCCCATTCAGGCCATGCACAAGGCCAAAGGGCTAATGGTGCTCCGGCCTCATGCTGTACTTTTGCTGTACTTTTTGGTTGCCATGTATAGCAGCAAGCAAGAGAACCGAAACGCGCGGAAGTCCGACCGTCAATAGGACGAAATTTTGAAGAAGTGCGCTTTTGCTGTGCTTTTTGCTTATTTTTCAACAAAATGCCCCTGTTTTTAAGGGGAGAGAATGGTGGGCCCGGTAGGGCTCGAACCTACGACCAGAGGATTATGAGTCCCCT
>CAZBEO010000032.1:10356-35808 GCA_964490935.1 uncultured Verrucomicrobiota bacterium | reverse complement strand
TACGCTCCCATCGAATATCCCGCCGTGGCCGACCTCGAGCTGACCAACACGCTCGTGAACGCCGCACGCGAACTGAACCTGCCCCATCACGTCGGCATCACCGCCTCCTCCGACACGTTCTATCCCGGACAGGAACGCTACGACACCTACACCGGCTACGTTCCCAAACGCTTTCAGGGCACCATGCAGGAATGGCAACGCCTCCATGTGCTCAACTACGAAATGGAATCCGCCACCCTGCTCACCATCATCAACACCTTCGGCCTACAGGCCGCCGTGGTGGCTTCCGCCATCGTCTCCCGGGTCAAAGAAGAAACCCCGAACGACCAGGTACTCCGCCTCGCCGAAGAACAACTGGCCACCCTCATCAAACGCGCACTCGAACTGCACATCAACAGGAAACCACGCCCATCATGACGGCCCATACGCAATCACCTCCCTCCACCAAAAAGGCTGAGAAAATCCTGCCGTCAAAGGCCATCTATGCGCAGGACCCCGAGCAGGCACCCCTCCGCGTGCTGCTCGTGGATGACGAGCCGGAATTTGTGGAACTCCTCGACTACGTGCTGAAAAAAGATGGCTACGAAACCATGCTCGCCCACTCCGGCAACGAAGCCCTCCGCCTGCTGCAGAAACAGCCCGCCGACATCCTCATCACCGATATGCGCATGCCCGGCATCAATGGCATCGAACTCATGCAGTATGCCCGGAAAGATTACCCCTGGCTCCAGGCCATCGCCGTCTCCGCGCACGAAAGACCCGACGACGCCATCGAACTCATGAAACAGGGTGCCATCGACTTTCTCCAGAAACCCATCTCCAACGACGACCTGCGCCACGCCGTCGAAGCCGCCGCCGACAAGGTGCGCCTCCAACTTAATCTCAAAAAAACATCGCAAACCCTCGCCCGCGTCATTGCCTCCATTTCCGATGCCATCTGGAGCGCCGAACTCAACCCGCGCCACGAGCTGAACTTCACCTTCATGTCGCCCGTCATCGCCAACATCTCCGGCAGAAATCCGGACTACTACCTCTCCTTCCGAAGCCACTGCTACACCATTCACCCCGAGGATACCAAACGCTTCGAATCCACCATCGTCCAGATACTCGAAGGGAAAACCAACCACTGCACCTGCGAATACCGCATCCTTCACGCCGACGGTGCCATCCGATGGGTACAGGACGACATCACCGTCGAGCGCAATCCCGCCACCGCCCTCACCCTTAACGGCGTCATTTCCGACATCACCAAACGCAAACAAACCGAAGACCTCCTCATCCAGGGCGAAAAATTCCAGAAAGCCATCATCGATGCCCTGCCCGACATGATTTTCACGCAGGATGCACGCGGCGTCTTCGAAACGGGACATGCCGGCGATCCTTCCCTCTATTACTGCTCACCCGAAGAACTGATCGGGCGCAACGCCTGGGAGGCCTTCCCCCACAAAGTCGCCCAACTCATGGAACAGGCACGCATCGCCGCCACGCAGACCGACGAAGTCACCACCGTCGAATTTGAGCTGCCCGTCCAGGGGGAAATGATGTACTTCGAGACGCGCTTTGCGCTGATGCCCCCCGACCATACCGTATCCATCATGCGCAACATCACCGATCGCCGCAAAACCTACCAGGCCCTCAAGGAAAGCGAAGAACTCTATCGGGCCATCGTGAAAAGCAGCCACGACGCCATCTTCATCTACGATGGACAGCGAGTTGTTTTCGCCAACGATCAATTCTGTGACATGCTCGGTTACACTCAACGGGAAATCATGACCACCGACATGAAACATCTGATTCATCCCGAAGATCAGCCCCGCCTCCTCGACATCTCCTATGATTACTCCGATTCCTGCTTCCTCTCCAACTATGTGGCCCGCGTACTTCACAAGACCAAAGGCGTCATTCCCTGTGCCATCTCCGTTTCCCTGACGACCTATCACAACCAGTGCGCGGCACTCGGCACCATGCGCATGATGTAGAGCGCACGTTCCTCTTCGACTCACTGAAAGGATCCCCCATGGAATCGTATGATGTTGCAGTGATCGGTGCCGGACCAGGCGGCTATCCCGCCGCCATACGCGCCGCCCAAACCGGCGCACGCGTGATCCTCATTGAAAAAGACGACCTCGGCGGCACCTGCCTGAACCGGGGCTGCATCCCCACCAAAACCCTCCTCGCCTCCGCCAAACGCTACCGCGCCCTGCTCGACTCCGAACGCTTCGGCCTGCACCTCGAAGGTACCATCACCCCCGATTACTCCATCATGCAGGGGCGCAAAAACGAAGTCATCACGCAACTGCAGGGCGGCATTGTGCAACTCCTCAAAGCCAACCGCGTCGAAACCCTCCCTGGAACCGCCTCCTTCACCGATCCGCATACGATCGAGATCCTGCACGAGGGCACCACCACCTCCATCACCGCCCGACACCTCATCCTGGCCACCGGCGCCGAATCCATCATGCCCGCCTTTCTTCCGCATCACCCCGCCATACAAGACAGCCGCACCTTCCTCGAAGCCACCGACCTTCCCGAATCCCTGCTCGTACTCGGCGGCGGCTACATCGGCTGCGAAATGGCCTGCCTCGCCGCCGCACTCGGCGTTCAGGTCACCCTCGTCGAAATGCTCGACGATATTCTCCTCCTGCTCGAACGCGACGTGCGCATGGAAATCCGACGCGCCATGAAAAACGAACTCGGCATCCGCCTCCTCACCGGAAGCCCCCTCGAACAAATCATCGTCCTGCCGAATGGAACCGTACAAGGAACCTGCGCCGGAGAAATCCTCACCGCTCAACGCCTGCTCGCCGCCATCGGACGCCGACCCTTCACCAACGCCCTGCACCTCGAACGCGCCGGACTCGTCGCGGGTACCAATGGTTGCCTCACTGCCGATGAATTCGGGCGCACCGCCCAACCGCATATCTACGCCGTGGGAGACCTCAACGGGAAAATGCAACTCGCCCATGCCGCCACGGCACAGGGCCTATGCGCCGCCGAGCACGCCTGCGGACTGAACCCCTCCCCCGCCTCCACCCTCGTGCCGGGCGTCATCTTCACCATGCCCGAAGCCGCCATCGTCGGAACCGACACCTCACAGGAAAATGCCAAAGAAACCCTCCGCACCGCCAAAGTCCATTTTCGCTCCCTGGGAAAAGCCCTAGCCGAAGGCGAAACCACCGGTTTCGTCAAATGGATTGAAGAGGCGTCCACCGGACGCCTCGTTGGCGCTCAGGCTGTCGGCGCACATGCCACCGACCTGATTGCCGAGGCCGTCCTTGCCATACAATCCGGCCTGCGAGCCTCCGACATCACCTCCACCATCCACGGGCACCCCACCCTATCCGAAAGCTGGATGGAAGCCGCCCACATCCTTGAAGGCAAACCCCTACACGCCGCCCCTGTGCGAAAAAACCCGCACGAGAAAAAGAGCGTCTCAAAATAAGACAGGCACCGCGGCGACAGATTGAAGAGACTCTGAACGCAGAGAGGCACGTATCGCGAATGTTGGGAGGGATGCTGTCCCCAGCGTCCATTTATTTTTCTCCAGCTCATTCCTTATTTCTCTTGGTCTCCGCGCTCTTCCTGTGCGCTTACTCTCCGCACGGCTCGCGGGGACGCTCGCCCTTCAGAAACGCGCTCACTCTCCGCACGGCTTCGCGGGGACGCTCGGCCTCCAGAAACGCACTCACTCTCCGCTTGGCCCGTGGGGACGCTCGGCCTCCAGAAACGCACTCACTCTCCGCTTGGCCCGTGGGGACACAGGCCCTCCCGAGAGGGAAAATGGGCCACCGACTTCCTCGCGGCACCGGCACTGCAACAATTTGACAACCACGTCAAAGCACCCTGTTTTTTCACGAAAAAGCCGGAAGAACCCTTTTTCGCGTGACCTGGCGTCCATTTCTGATTTTAATACAACAGTAACTTAACAAGCAAAAACACTTCCGCTGGGGCTGAGGGAAAGAGACAGAATGAACTACAATCGACTTGGCGCTTATATAACCGTGCTTCTTTTTTCCGGCATCCTACTGTTTGCTGCTGGGTACGCATGGCTCACTCATGTGACAAACAACTCTTATATAATAGCAAACGCTTCCCAGCTTTTAAGTAGTGAAATCCCAATTGCTCAAATGGGGGAGTTGCAAAACGAAGCGCAGATGGAGTTATTCCATTTAAGAGCCGCCAATTTGATCAAGAGTTTAGGCCTATGCCTGTTTTGCCCAGCCTATCTTGCCTTACTGTATTTCTCCAATACCTACAGAAATTCAGCGCTGGTTCTCAAACTATTTCTCTGGGTGCTTGCAGCTCTCTTATGCTTCATCGGCGTCAGGATGGTTGCATCTGGGGCATTGCTTGGCCTGCTGGCAATGTTTATTGCCTTCCTACTTACAATACCAAACAAGGCCATCATAAGGTCCCGTAAATCCTTGATCGGTTATGTGTGTCTCATTCATGTCCTACTCGGCCTCTGGATTGCATTCGCCGTGTATAACAGCACGATTCATTTTGGATTTCCAAGCCGCGCCATGCTGAGGGCGATGGCACCCCTCCTTACTGCGGCGACTGCGGCGACCTTATCTCCATGGACGGCCTACCTAAAATCGACCCCTACGCCCATGTTTTCGAAATGGAATTTCTATTACCGCTGGAGCTCCATACTAATTCTTTCGCTGGTCTATAGTGCGTTCGCCATTGCATCTGCCGTTGAAACGACATGACCTCTTTTAACGACCGGGCGAACCAGCCAAAGCGGGTTTGCGCTCTGCGCCGCCTTCGCCCGACAAGGCGCTTGACCTGTAATGCAGATGTGCTACATTGGCGGCATGAATAAAACAGCCACCGTTCACGCAAGAATCGACTCAAAGACGAAGCAGATGTCTGAGCGCATTCTACAGAAGATCGGCATGACACCTACCGATGCCGTGCGCCTGCTATACCGACAGATCGCCCTTCGCAAGGAATTTCCGCTCGAACTCCGAGTTCCAAACAAACTAACTGCGGCCACACTGAGCAAGAGTGACCGAGGGGAAGAAATAGAGCCCTTCGACTCTTTGGATAAGATGGTTGAGAGCTGGAAGGAATGAAGTTATCCCAAACCGCTCAATTCAAGAAGGACATCAAGCGACAGGTCAAGCAGGGGAAGGACCAGAAGAAGCTGATTGCTGTCATCAGGGTTCTGCTGGAAAGACGAGACTTGCCCTCAGGTAACAGGGACCATCCGCTGAGGGGAGCGTCGAAAGGCAGACGCGATTGCCACATTGAGCCGGACTGGATTCTGATATACAGAAGAACAGAACACGAACTGCTTCTTGAACGGACCGGCAGTCACAGCGATCTCTTTTAACGACTAGCAATCCGTCAAACTTTAGATGTTTAAAACCCCGACCGAGCCAGCTCAACTCTAATGGGTTCGACAATCCCCTGGACGCCGGGACGGATTGCTTGATGCAAACTGCGTTTGCGATGTACTGCGTTGAACATATATTACACTGAAATTCGATAAAACAGTGAGTCATCCGACAGGATTTGTCTCTAAGAATCAGAGGCAAAAGCATGAGGGTATCTCGATCTACTGTTTTTAATCGCTTTGCGGGGCGTATCAGGTTTCTTTTGGACTGGGTGCGCGTGTGACGTGAACGATGAGGCAGGCCCCGCCTGCGGCAAAGAGCAGGATGCCGAAGCCTAGAACGTGTTCGGCACGCAAAAGGAGGCGGGTGTCATAGAGATTCTGGTCGGAGGCTTCCTTGGCGGATGCCCAGGCACCCGATGGCTGCGTGGTCCCGTGATTCACCATGTTCGCACGCGCCTCGGCGCTTTGAATCATAGGCTGATCTTCCCGGATGCTTTCCGGGAAGCCCAAGGCCGCCAGCATGAACGCACAGCCGGCAACGAGCAACGCAAGACCTGTTGTTTTCCATTTCATAAGCAGTACTGGTACCCCGGAGAGGGATCGAACCTCCGACCTCCGGATTAGGAATCTGGCGCTCTGTCCTACTGAGCTACCGGGGCGTCTGATGGCACAGGCCGTATGTAGTACAACTCCCGGCCAAAGGCAAGCCCGTGCGACGCGCAATCTTGAGTCCCATGATTTATCCCCCTTTTGCTTGATTGGAGATTCAGTTTGGTGAATACTTATAGCTAGTCTTGGTGCTGATAAGCTTGGCCTTGGATTTCAACGGGAGAGGTATGAGTGTTATAAGGGATAGCCGTTCTGATTGGTTGATTATTTCTGCGGACGATTTGAAGCGCGGAACCGCGAAGTCGGCGGAGCTGCATGCCGCACGGGGAACTCATGCCGCACGGGGAGTGATTCTGGACTTGGGTTTGCTGGAGTATGTGGACTCGAGCGGACTGGGGGTGCTTTTCTCCATCAAAAAAGAACTTGAAGATCGGGGCAAAAAGCTGCTTCTGGTCAATCTGCAAAAAGCGGTGGCCACGGCCCTGCAACTGGTACAGATGGAGAAGGTCTTTCCGATATACACCGATGTGGATGCAGCATTGCGGGCCGACGCACGTTCCAATGGATGATCAGAAGAAAAGCGATTGGCCGCCACAGGCTTCGCCGGGCTCAACCGGCGGCTCACCCTTTTACCCACTGGACCTGGGCCGCATCCTGATGGAAACGGAGCATGCGCTGGCCTTTCTCGATGCCTTTCCGGTATCACCGGGCCACACCTTGGTCGTTCCACGTCGTGTTTGCGCCTTCCTGTTTGATTTACCTGAAAAGGAACAGGCGGGAGTTTGGTCGCTCGTCGCCCGCGTGCGAGATCTGCTGCGGGAGCGTTACCGACCGGAGGGCTTCAACATCGGCCTCAACGATGGCGCGGCGGCGGGACAGACCATCCCCCATGCCCATGTGCATCTCATTCCACGCTATCCCGGCGATTGCGCCGACCCGCGCGGCGGCATCCGCCGGATATTCCCCGACAAGGCGGCCTACTGGGAGAGCGAGCAGCTTGCCAGACCGTAGCCTTGTGCTGAGTCTGGTCCCCACGAGCCGGGCAGAGAGTGAGCGTCCCCGGGAGGGCGAGTGTCCCCACGAGCCGGGCAGAGAGTGAGCGAGGAAAAATAAGGAATGAGCTGGAGAAAAATAAAAGGACATTGGGGACAATGTCCCTCCCCGTTCATGACCTTTCAGGCGTAGCTTATCCGATCCCCTCAAAGAGCGGCGAGGAGAGGTAGCGCTCGCCAGCATCGGGCAGAATCACCACGATATTCTTTCCGCTGAATTCAGGCAGGTGCGCCAGACGCAATGCGGCGACGACGGCCGCGCCGGAGGATATCCCCACGAGCATGCCTTCTTCGCGTGCGAGGCGTCGGGTGCATTCAATGGCCTCCTCGGAGTTGACCTGCTCGACCCGGTCGATCAGGGAGAGATCGAGCGTATCCGGGATGAAGCCAGCACCGATGCCCTGAATTTTGTGTGGCCCCGGCTTAATGGTTTCGCCGGCCAGCGTTTGGCTGATTACGGGGCTTTCCGTCGGCTCCACCGCCACGCTGATCAGGGGGTGATGCTTGGTGTGCTTGATATACCGGGAAACCCCGGTGATGGTCCCACCAGTACCCACGCCGGAGACCAGCACATCCACGGCGCCCTCCGTGTCCCGCCAGATTTCAGGGCCGGTCGTCTTTTCATGGCTGGCCGGGTTGGCCGGGTTTTTGAATTGCTGCGGCATGAATACGCTGGTGGGATTTTCGCGTGCAGCCTGTTCGGCCCGGGTGATGGCCCCGCGCATCCCTTCGGCACCGGGCGTGAGGATGAGCTGCGCTCCGAACATAGAGACCACCCGCCGCCGTTCGAGGCTCATGGTGTCGGGCATGTAGAGGGTGAGTTTGTAGCCTTTGGCGGCCGCAACAAAAGCGAGGGCTATGCCCGTGTTGCCGCTGGTGGGCTCGACGATTTCCATGCCGGGGCGGAGCGCGCCGCGTTCTTCGGCATCGCGTATCATGCCGGCACCGATGCGGCATTTCACGGAGTAGGCGGGGTTGCGTCCTTCCATTTTAGCGAGGACGGTTGCGCCTGCCCCGTCTGTGAGGCGGTTGAGACGCACGAGGGGCGTGTGCCCAACAGCGTGAGCATTGTCGCTATAGACGGCGGTCATGTCTATTCTCCTTGGTTGAGAGCTTGGTCGATGTCGTTCTTGAGGTCTTCAGTATCTTCGAGGCCCACGGCCAGGCGGATGTAGTCGGGGGTCACGCCTGTGGCGGCCTGTTCCTCTACGGTAAGCTGCTGATGAGTCGTCGAGGCCGGATGAATGACTAGGGTCTTGGCGTCTCCGATGTTGGCCAGATGCGAAAGCAGTTTCACTGAGTTGATGAATTTCTTTCCGGCCTCGAGTCCGCCGCATACGCCAAAGCCTAAGATTCCGCCAAAACCTTTTTTCAGGTAGCGGGCGGCGTTGGCGTGGTTCGGGTTGTCGGGCAGTCCCGGATAATTCACCCAACTGATTTTTGGATGCTGCTGCAACCAGCCGGCCAGTTCGAGGGCATTTTGGGAATGCCGGGCCTGCCGCAGCGGTAGGGTTTCGAGCCCGAGCAGGAACTGATGCGCATTGAATGGACTCATGGCGGCACCGAGATCGCGCAGCAGAGTCAGTCGTATTTTAAAGGCCAGTGCGACGTTGCCCATGCCCGGCACATTCCCCAGGGCGTCCCAATATTTCAGCCCGTGGTAGCTCGGATCGGGCTCGGTGAATTCCGGAAAGTTTCCGTTGTTCCACTGGAATTTTCCGGAGTCCACAATCACGCCGCCAATGCTGGTGCCATGGCCGCCAATGTATTTCGTGGCCGAGGCGACCACAATATCGGCCCCGAAGTCGATGGGGCGGACGAGTCCGACCCCCACGGTATTGTCCACCACGAGGGGAATACCCGCCTCGCGTGCAATGGTGGCCAGCGCCTCGAAGTCAGGCACATCCAGCTTCGGATTGCCGATGGTTTCTATATAGAGGGCGCGCGTCTTCGGCGTGATGGCGCGACGAAAGGCCTCGGGGTCGCGTGAATCCACGAAGCGCACGGTCCGTCCCAATCGGGGGAAGGTGTGATGGAGAAGCTGATAGGTTCCTCCATAGAGGTTGTCCGCCGAGACCATTTCATCACCAAGCCGGGTAATGGCCAGCAGGGCGTAGGTGATGGCGGCCATGCCGGAGGCAACGCCGAGTCCGGCGGTTCCGCCCTCGATGGCGGCAAGACGCTGCTCGAAGACATCGGTGGTCGGATTCATGAGGCGGGTATAGATGTTGCCGAATTCCTTTAAGGCAAAAAGGTTGGCGGCGTGTTCCGTATTTTTGAATACATAGGAACTGGTTTGATAAATCGGAACGGCTCGCGCCCCGGTGGTGGGGTCGGGTTGCTGTCCGGCATGGATTGATTGGGTGGCCAGTTTGTTGCTCATGGGTTCTCCTTCTCGGCCTGAGGAGTCAGGCTCTGTTCATTGGTTGATGGTATGGGGTTCAAATGCAATAGTCGAGTGATGTTTTCGGATGGGCTGCTAGGTCCAGTTTGCGCTGCTCATCCGCCAGGCTCTGAATAGAATGGGCGCGCAACGTATCGGCCATTTGCTCGGCCAGACCGTTCCAGAACGGTTGCGTGGCACAGCTTCCCTGCCGCGCACAGGCGGCGCAAACAACCAGCGAAAGCTCCCCTTCCACGGAACGCAGAATATCGTAGGTGGTCAGTTCCGCCGCCGGGCGCGCCAGTTGATAGCCGCCCTGCGAACCAGCGCTCGCGAGGATGAGCCCATCCGATTTTAGGGGGGTCACCACCTGCCAAAGATATTTTTCGGAGACGCCCATGCGCTCGGAGGCATCCCGCAGACTGACCGGATGGGTACCGGCATACAGGGCCAAATCCACGCAGAATCTTAGTCCGTATCGGCCTTTTGTCGATATTTTCATTCATACACCTCAACTTCTATAGGATTGCTATATATTCAACGGGAGAGGGTGTAAAGAAAATAAACTGGGATAGTGAAAAAAAATATGGATCATGGGGCCATGCACTATTTGGATGATTCCAACATTTTAATTTTTCTGATTCAATTGTTTGTGTTGCTGTTGTGTGCGCGCGGGTTGGGCGAATTGTTTCACCGGTGGAATCAGCCGGCCCTGACGGCAGAGCTGCTGGTGGGGATTATCCTGGGGCCAACGCTCTTCGGTCGTTACCTTCCCGGCCTACACGGAATGCTTTTCCCGCCCGATGTGACGCAGCAGAACATGCTGGAAACCGTCGCGTGGATCGGTGTGCTTTTCCTGCTGCTGGACACCGGATTGGAAATGGACTTTTCGGTGGCATGGCGTCACCGGGGTAACGCGCTGGTAATTGCCTTGTCGGACATCGTTATTCCGATGGTCGTGGCTTTTATTCCGTGCTTTTTTTTACCGGACTATTTATTGGTGGACCCGGATCGGCGGATCTTGTTTGCGATGTTTATGGCGGCAGTGATGACGATCAGCGCCATGCCGGTGGCGGCGCGCGTGCTGCATGATTTGAGGCTGCTGAAAACGGACCTCGGGTTTCTCACGATGTCGGCCCTGGCGGTGAACGACTTGGTCGGCTGGGTCATCTTCACCATTATTCTGGGGATGTTTTCGCAGACGGCGTTTTCGATAACGCCGGTGGTGGTTATCTTTGTGACCACGCTTTGCTTCACCGCGGTGGCGCTTCGCTACGGGCGGGCGGCCTCCACGCAGGCGCTGGCCTTTTTCAATCGACAGAACTTGCCTGAGCCGGGCACCTCGCTGACGTTGGCCTGCCTGCTGGGCCTGCTGTTTGGTACGATTACGCAAATCCTCGGCGTGCATGCTCTGTTTGGATTTTTTATTGCAGGCGTGGTGATTGGCGAGGCGAAAAATCTTTCAGAAGATTCGCGCCGCATCATCTCTCAAATGGTACACGCCCTTTTTGTGCCGATCTTTTTTGCGAACATTGGATTGAAGATCGACTTTGTGGCAAATTTTCATTTGGGGTTGGTGCTCTTGGTGTGTCTGGTCGGCATTTCTGGCCGCTATCTGGGCGCGTGGATCGGCGTGACGATGACCAAGGTGCCCCGGATGAACCGTGATTTAATTTCGATCGCTCATACGCCTGGCGGCATGATGGAGATTGTGGTGGCGCTTGTGGCGATGGAGGCGGGACTGATCACCGCGCCTGTCTTTGTGGCGATTGTCTTCAGCGCGGTCTTTACTTCGGCCGCCATCGGCCCCTGGCTGCGTAACGCCATGAAGCGCCGGTCGTCCATCTCCCTGCTGGATTATATAGGTCCCGACGCCATCCTGGCCGACATGACCTCCCTCACCCGCTCCGAGGTTATTCACGCGCTGACCGGAATGGCTGCGGAAAAAATGGATGCGGTCAAGGGAGAGGATATGGCGGTTGCCGCACTCGCTCGCGAGGAGGAATTCGGGACGGCGGTGGGCGGCGGATTGGCCATCCCCCATGCGCGGCTGGAAGGGATTATTTCCCCGGTGCTGGCGTTTGGCCGCATCCCGCGCGGCGTGGAGTGGGACGCCCCCGACGGCCAGCCCGTGCGGTATGTATTTTTCCTAGCCACGCCGGAAGGGGCTCTGGATATTCATGTACAGATTCTTTCGCGCATTGCCAAAATCATGCAGTCACCAGAGGCTGTGCGCACCATCGAGGAGGCACAAAGTGCGGATGAGCTATGGGGCGTCCTGACCCGTCTCTTCATCTAGCAATCCGTCGGGCGTTGGATACCTCCATGCCTGATTGCTCCTATCCGCGATGAGTTCTTTTATCTACTCCAGGACGCCAGGACGGATTGCTTTATGCAAACGTCCGTTTGCAACACCCTGTGCGAAAACAGTAGGAGGAGGATGCCCCACTCTCTCGGGAGGGCCCGTGTCCCCACGGGCCAAGCAGAGAGTGAGCCGGAGAGTAAGAGAAAGACAGCAGGATAGGAGGATGAGCTAGGTCATCAAGACAGGTGCAGGCGCAGTTGGCAGGCGGCCTGTTCTGGATCATCGTTGGCGAGTATGGCGGAAATCACGGCGATGCCATCGGCTCCGGCTTCGAGCACCTGCCGCGCATTGCCAGCGTGCATTCCACCAATCCCCACGAGCGGGAGAGAAGTAAGTTCCCGGATATTCCGGACGCCCTCGAGGCCCAGCGGCGCGGCGGTATCGCTCTTCGTGGGCGTGGAAAAAACGGGACTTGCCGCGACATAATCCACGGCGGACGACAGGGGGGCCTGGGCATCGGCCACCGATTCGAGCGAGAGGCCGATGATGGCGTCGGGGCCCAGCAGACGCCGTGCGTCGGTGGGGGTCATGTCGCATTGGCCCAGATGTATGCCGTCGGCCTCGGCGGCCAACGCCACGTCTACGCGGTCGTTGATAATCAGCGGCACCCCATGTGGTGCTAGGGCGGCTTTGAGCCTGCGGGCCTCCTCGACGAAGGTGCGCGTGTCGATCTGTTTTTCGCGAAACTGCACCAGGGTTACCCCTCCGTGCACCGCAGCCAAAATCACGTCAACCAGATCGCGTCCATGCAGGAGCGCACGATCGGTCACCAAATATAGACGCGGGTTGAACGCGAGGCTCATGCCACGTCCACCTTGATGCGAGTTCGCACTTCTTCTTTGGTCAGTGCATAGAGGGCATCCAAGAAGGCCACTTTGAACGTGCCCGGCCCGCTGCTTTGTTCGGCGGCGATTTCACCGCAGAGGCCCATCACGACCATGGCGTGCAGGGCGGCGGCCTCGAAGTCGGTATTCACGGCGCAGAAGGCACCGATCAGGGCACTGGCCGAGCAACCCATACCGGTGACGCGCGCCATCATGGCGTGCCCATTCTCCACGCGGCGCACACCGCCGGGGCCAGCAATCAGGTCGGTCGGCCCGCTGATCACGGCGACTCGTGCTCGCGTGGCGGCCAGGTTGATGGCAGCCTGCTCGGCGTCCGTGACCGCCATAGCACTATCCACCCCGCGTGTCGCCGCAGCGGCAACGCCGTGCAGCGCGGCCATTTCCGAGGCGTTGCCCCGAATCACAGCCAGCGGCGCGGCGCTCAGGAGGGCGCGCGCGGTTTCCGTTCGGTAAGCCGTAGCACCGCAGCCCACGGGGTCGAGTACCACCGGGATGCCGCAAGCCAGCGCGGTTTGACGGGCCAGGTGCATCGCCTCGACCCAGCTCGGACTCAGGGTGCCGATGTTCAACACCACGGCGCCGGCGAGCGCGGCCATGTCCGCCGCCTCTTCGCGGGCGTGTGCCATCACCGGCGAGGCCCCCAGCGCCAGCAGGGCATTCGCCGTAAATTCCATCACCACATAATTCGTGATGTTGTGTACGAGCGGTCGGTCTGTGCGTATCTTTTCAACATCCCGCCATAGTGCATCAATCAAGCCTTCCTTCATCTTGCGGCATCCTTTCCATAGGTAATATGTTTTTCTTTGACCTGGAGCGTTTGAGCGAGGTGCCTAGCCATATCGTCGGAATAGGTTCGGTGGCCTCGTTCGTAGTCGCTGATCATATTCTGGCGAACGCCGAGTTTTTTTGCGAGTTGGGTCTGAGTCAGGCCAGCCTTCAGGCGGGCACCTGCCAGTAGGTTGCCTATACGGTTCTTCTCCATCTCCTTCCAGTAGCCTGTGCTTTGGATGGTGTCGAAGCCGTCCTCGGGATCTTCCGCGAGTACGGTCACGTCGAATTTTTTTCTGATCCAGTCCATCAGTTCGGCCACCTGTTCGCCATGCAGCGACAGTTCAATATGGGGCTTTTTCACGAGAGCCAACATAGTACACCTCGATTACAATTTTATTTTTTCGGCATGTCCAGCATGCCACATAGCGGTAATTTAGGTGGCCATGATACCGATCATTCCCGAGGGGTGAGAAGTTTCGCCAGCTCCTCTGGATCGGACCATCCACTTGCAGCTCCGCAACAAGAAGGAAGAAGAGCTTTTGAACATCGCCGGGCAGTTTACACAACCCGTGTCCGATCTTCCTCTTGATGCGAACCTCGTATTTCATAGAGGTAATAATATAACCTCCGAACTCGATGCGCGCAAGTAATATATCGGCAGGTGATCGGAAAAATGGCCTTATCATTCTGATGAACAGGATGCCGAATCCAGTCAATCCCGTTAATCCTGTCAAAAATGAATTTAGCTGCGGCTAGGCTGCTCCAAGTGTAAGTGTTTTTTTCACACTCGCAATCCGCGACTCCGGGTGGCCCAATATCCATGCTTGACCTGTTCAGGGGCGGCCCATATATTGCCGGACTCATTTTCAACCGCAATCAGGTCGCGTGGAATCAGGAGACTCATCATTATGACGAAGAAGAAAGAAGACAACAAGCCGCAGGAAGTCAAAACGGAAATCACCCTGGCGGATTTCACGTTGTTTTTTGAATTGGAGAACATTCTGGCGTGCGCCCGCGAGCGTTTGTTTCAGCAGGTGGCCGATTCCATGAAGAAGTGGAACAAGGAGCTGACCGTGCCCGAATTCTCCCGCTATTGCCTCTATCCCCTGCCGAAGCATTTTGCGCCCAAGTTGATGGCCGCGTTCGGATTGACCTCGGAGCAAACCGGCAAATGGGCTTCCGAACTCGAGGCAGGACGCATCGCCTATCTGACCTCGCCGGGACTGAAGGTGCATGCTGGAATGAAGGCACTGATTGAAGCAGCACTGGCCAAGGGCCTGCCCGTTTGCACGCTGAGCGCCCTGACACCCACGCAAACGCAGAATCTGCTTACACATGCCGGACTCGGCGACGCCGGCGTTGAAATTTTCTGTAGTGACGAGGTGGATGCGAGTTTCCCGCGTGCTGATACGTGGATGAAAATGGCCCGCGAGCTGAACAAGACCTCGCGTCGCTGCGTGGTGTTTGCGGGCAGTTCAAGGGCCTGCAAAGCGGCGCTTTCCTCCGGCATGCGCTCGGTGGCCGTGCCGGATGCCTACACATCGTTCCAAGACTACAGCGGTTCGGAAATGATCCTCGAAGGCGAAAAAGGCTGGAAGTCGGAAGACATCCTCAAGTTTCTCTATCCGGTCGGGCGGTAAGCAGCTCCATGCGCGAACAATCGCTGATCCGGCTGCTGGAGATCATGGAAACCCTGCGCTCGGAGCAGGGCTGCCCGTGGGATCGCGAGCAGACGCTCGAATCGCTAAAGGCCCCACTGGTCGAGGAAACCTATGAAGTGCTTGATGCGATTGACGGCGGCGACCGCCACGCCCTGAAGGATGAACTCGGCGACCTGCTCCTGCAAGTAGTCTTCCAGTCTCAACTCTGCCGCGAAGAGGGTGTGTTTGATTTTTACGATGTGGCTCAAACTATTTGCGACAAGCTGATCCGCCGCCATCCGCACATCTTCGCCGATGCCGAAGCGGAGACCGCGCAGGACGTGATACGCCATTGGGAAGCCATCAAACAAATCGAACGCGGCGGCGAAAGGCGGTCGGCGCTGGCGGGTGTCCCCCGTAGTATGCCGCCGTTGACGCGGGCCTTTCAGCTTCAGCGCAAGGCGGCGCGAGTCGGTTTTGACTGGCCTAATGTACGTGGCGTGGCCGACAAGGTGGCCGAGGAACTGTGCGAGGTGGAAGACGCCCTCGCCCGTAATCACGCCGAAGACCTGCGCGAAGAACTCGGCGACCTGCTCTTTGCCGTCACCAACCTGTGCCGTTTTTCCGGCTGTGACGCCGACGAGACCCTGCAGAGCGCCAACCAGAAATTCGAGCGTCGCTTCCGGTGCGTCGAGCAGGCGGCGGAAGCGGAAGGCCGCGCCCTGCCGGACTACACAACGGAAGAGCTGGACCGCCTCTGGAACGACGCCAAGCGCGCTGAAAAGGGCTGATTTCGTCATTGACGCGCCCCGTGCGCCGCCGTACCTTCTGCGAAATTTTTCACCCCCGGAGAACTCTTTCATGATTACAACCAAACGCTACGACTATATTCCCTTCCCCTCCATTCAGGAGCATCCCGCCATTGCCAATCACCGTTCGCTCAACGCCGACAAGGTGAAGCATTACGCCGGTGATATTCTGAAGAACGGCCTGCTCGAACCACTGATTGTCTGGGAACGCAACGGCGGCGAATACTTTCTGGTCGGCGGGTTTCACCGTGTGGCCGCCATACGCAGCATCCGCGAAAAGAACCCCGGCTACTTCGACCGCATCGACGTGCGGGTGGTCTCGGGCGAACCCGATGAAATGCGCGCGCTGAATCTGAAGCTCAACGCCGACCGACTCGATGCCAAGCTCGTGGATTATTTTGATTCAGTCATTTATCTGAACAATGCCAACTGGAGCAAGGAGCAGATTGCCGAGTTCATTGATAAGAGCGTCACGCTGATCGATGAAATTCTGCGTTATGTGCCTTCGATGGACAAACGCCTGCGCCGGATGCTCGAAGACAACAAAATTTCCTGGAATCGTTGTAAGGGCATCTGCCGTGCGGCGATGGATGCCGCACCCGGCCAAGAAAAGGCGGTGGTCGATGCCGCCTTGGCCGCCTTGAAGAAGGACGGCGCACCACAGGCACAGCCGCGCCCCCTCACGATGCAGAAGGCTGTCAAACGGCTGACTTCCTGCGCCGAAAAACAGCCAAAGACCCGTTATTCGGTGACCCATGCCGATCTGCTCGCGCTGCTTTCCGTACTCAAGGGAAAACAGTTCAGCGATGACCAGCTCGAACGCGTGCGCGGCGCCTTCCCCGGTTTGCTGGAAGAATAACCACACGGAATCGGTATCCCTTTCGCTATCGAAATCGGTATAGCTATCGGCACCGAAATCGAGAGCGCTGGGCGATGGTGACATAAAAAACATCGGATCGAGCGCGGAGCCTCGTCTTGCGGCTCGCGGGACGCTCGCCCTCCAGTATTTTTCATACCTCATGGAGGGCGAGCGTCCGCGGGCCGGATTCGCTGTTGTGTTGTTCGGTCGGTTCAGTTAAGATGCCACTGTTTTTTTACACCAGTTCGGGGTTTTCGTCGGTGGTTCGAGGCTTTGGGGAAGCATCCGGCGCGAATGGGAAATAATACAATGGCTATGCAACGGATATTTCACGGTACGCTTCGAGGTCTGATGACTGGTGCGCTGGTGGGCGGTCTGCTGGCGGCAACACCAGCGTTTTCCGTCGAGACGCCAGAGGAAGATGGGCGAGCTCAGGCATATGAGAAAATGGCCCTGTATGCACGAGTACTCGAGCAGTTGCGCGAAAGCTACGTGGAAGAGGACAAAATCACGTATGAAGAGCTGGTCTACGGCTCGCTCAAGGGCATGCTTTCCTCGCTGGATGAATACAGTCAGTTTCTGCTGCCGGATGAATACGACGCGATGGTGGAGGATACGAACGGACGCTTCGGTGGCATCGGTGTGGTGATCGGATTGAAAGACGGGCAGTTGACGGTGATCGCGCCTATGGAGGATACGCCAGGCTTTCTGGCCGGCCTGCTGCCCGGAGACCGGTTCATAGAGATCGACGGAGAATCCGCCGAACATATGGATTTTTCGGATTCGGTGAAGCGAATGCGCGGAAGCCCGGGCACGAAAATCTCGTTGAAAATTTACCGCCCGAAGACCCGCGAGGTCAAGGAAATGGAAATCACGCGGGCAAACATTGAAGTCCCCAGCGTGAAGGATGCGGAGCTCATTGAGGAAGGCATCGGCTATCTACGGCTGACGCAGTTTGATGAAATGACCGGCTCCGTGCTACGCAAGACGCTCAAGGAGCTTCGCGGCCAAGGAATGCAGGCATTGATTATCGACCTACGCAACAATCCGGGCGGGCTGCTCGCCGCCGCCGTCGAGGTGTGCGATCTCTTCATGAAACGGGATATGGAAATCGTATCCACTCGCGGGCGAGATGGCACGGCCACGCAGACCTTTCTTGCACGCAGCGGTCAGGATGTGCAGGAGTACCCCATGATTCTGCTCGTCAACGGCGGAAGCGCCAGCGCTTCGGAAATTTTCAGTGGTGCGATGCAGGATCATCAGCGCGCCATTCTCGTGGGAGAAAAGACGTATGGAAAGGGGTCCGTGCAGAGTGTGATCAAGATGGACGACGGCTCGGCCATCCGCGTGACCACGGCGTATTACTACACGCCGAAGGAACGCCTCATTCACCAAAAGGGCATCGAGCCGGACATTGTGGTGCCGATGGCGCCGGAAGAATGGGGACGTATCCTGCTTGCGCGTTCACGTCCGAAGCTGGCAGAGGCGGAGGAATGGGAAAAGGACTTGAAGAACACGGAAGACATCCAACTGAAACGCGCCGTGGATATTCTTAAGGGGATTACGATTTTTCAGGCGCAAAGCGGTGAGCCCGGCGTGGTGGTCACCCGGGGACGGTGAAACGAGGATGATGATTCTTGGCATAGAAACGTCGTGCGATGAGACCTCGGCGGCCGTGGTGGAGGACGGGCGTCGTGTGCTTTCGTGCGTGATTCATTCGCAAATTGCGCAGCATCGTCCGTATGGTGGGGTGGTGCCGGAAATCGCATCGCGTGCGCATGTGGAGGTATTGGCGCCGCTGCTGGAAGAAACACTGCGGCAGGCGGGCGTGGCGTGGTCGCAGTTGGATGCGGTGGCCGCCACCCACGGGCCGGGCTTGGCCAGTTCGCTGTTGGTTGGTTTTTCGGCAGCACGGGCACTGGCGTTGCGTCTGAACCGCCCACTGATTCCCGTGAATCATCTGCAGGCGCACCTGTATGCGCCGTTTCTGGGAGAGGATGCCCCGCGTCCGGAGGAGGCGCTGCCGGCGGTGAGTCTGTTGGTTTCAGGGGGCCATACCTGCCTGGTGGAAATGCAGGAGGTGCACGGCTACCGTCTGCTGGGGCAAACGATTGACGACGCAGCGGGTGAGGCGCTCGACAAAGGGGCGAGCCTGCTGGGACTAGGCTATCCCGGTGGACCGATCATCGAAAAAACAGCGCAGGGCGCACGCACTAATTTCGTAGCCTTTCCGGACGGACAGGTTTCGCAGGTGAACGGATCGGTTGATCCGCAGCTCTGCTTCAGTTTCAGCGGAGTAAAAACCTCCCTGAAATATTACGTGCAGCGGCATCCGAAATTGTTTGAAGACGGCACCCTGCCCGATGTGACCGCCTCGTATCAGGAGGCCATCCTGGGTGCGCTGGCCTCCCGCTTTGAAAAGGCTCTGCGGAAGCACCGTGCACGCTTTGCTACGTGTGGCGGCGGCGTGGCGTGCAATCGAGTTCTGCGCGGCAAGCTCGAGGCGGCGGCGCGGCGATGCGGCTGTGCGTTGCGTCTGGCGGAACCAAAATTCTGCGCCGACAATGCCGCCATGGTCGCCGGCCTGGCTGCCTGCGGCCTGGCAAAGGCGACGGGCGATACAGTACGGCTGGACATTCACCCGAATTTACCGATAGGATCCTTTTGATGAATGCGAAAAAGATGATGGACTGTTTTGAGAACACCCCTTCGCTAGTGGCGTTTTGCGATGCGAAGGGAGCCGTTATGACGGGCAATGCCGCGCTGACCGCACTCGCGGGGCCGGGCGACCTCTCGTGGAGCCGCTTACTGACCGCACAATCCTGCGCTGAACTGCAGGAGTGCATTCAGGCGTGCTTGCGCGGCGACGCGGCCTTCCCGGTGAATGCGGACATACGGGACGTGGCTTATCAATTCTGGGTGGATCGTCTGGCGGGTTGCGGGCCGGCGGCGGCGATGGTGACGGGCCACAATCAAGCGCTGAAGAAGCAGCGCGAAGAACATGCCTACATCGCACGCAGCATGCGCTCGATGGCGGAGCTGACCAACCGAATCGCACACGACATGAACAACGTGCTAAGCGGCGCACTCGGGTTTTCCTCCTATTTGCAGTCAAAGTTTGAAAAGGGCAGTGATGTACACAAACAGCTTTCGCTGATCGAAGCCTCCGCGCTTCGCGGGCACGAGATTACACAGCAATTGCTCGCGTTTTCGCGGCGGCGATGCGAGAAGAGCGGGCTGGTGCCCGTGGGCGAACTGGTTCGGCAGGTCGCCGCCGATTTGGCGAAGCAGCGCGATGTGAAGATGGTGACGAAACTGCGCGATGAACTCCCGCCCCTGCCCGGCAATCCTGACAAGATCAAGGCCGCGCTGGAACAGGTGGTCCTGAATGCCTGCGAGGCCCAGAGGGCACAGCGAAAATCCTCGGTACACATCACCGTGGAATATCGCCCACTCTCCCCACTCGAACGGTATATTTTCAACCGCATGACAGATGTTCGGCCCTATGCCTGCATCACGGTGGCGGATCACGGATCGGGGATTCCAGAGCATATCGCGTCCCGTGTATACGAGCCCTACATCACCACCAAGCCACTCGGCGAAAATAGTGGGCTGGGGCTGGCCGTTACGCACAGCATCGTGGATGATCACGAAGGTATGCTTTCCATCACGCGCGATGCCGAAACCACCCACGCACGAATGTTTCTACCCTACCGGGACACAGCCACCAAACCGGAGGCGAAAACCGCCGCCGCCGCGCCCAGTAAAATCCAGGGCCATGAAACTATTCTGTTGATTGACGATGAAATCATTATCCGGAAGCTGCTGGGCGACCTGATGCCGCGCTTCGGCTATACCGCACTTTGTGCGGAGAGCGGCGACGAGGGCCTGAGGATGTTTGCGGAGCGGAAAGACGACATTAAATTGGTCCTGCTGGATTTGAATATGCCCGGGCTGAGCGGCGAAGAAACCTATGAGGCACTGCGGGAAATAAGCAACGACGTGCCCGTGGTCATCTTCTCGGGCTATATTGCCCCCGCCATTCAGGAAAAACTTGAAGCCCGCAACGTCGCCGGCTTTATTCACAAACCTTTTAAAAACATGGACCTGCTGCTGCAGATTCGTGCCGTGTTGGACAACCCATGAGCCAGAGGAGCCTATTATGCGAAGCGATGAAGTGAAAAAGGGACTCGAACGATCACCACACCGGAGTCTAATGCGGGCCGCCGGGGTGCGGGATGAAGATATGAACAAGCCGTACATTGCCGTCTGCAATTCCTATACAGACGTGGTGCCCGGGCACGTTCATCTGCGTCATGTGGCGGACATCATCAAGCAGGCCATACGAGATGCGGGCGCCGTTCCGTTCGAGTTCAATACCATTGCCGTGTGCGACGGCATTGCCATGGGGCATTCCGGCATGAAACTCTCCCTGCCCAGCCGTGATCTCATTGCCGATACCGTGGAGACCATGATCCAGGCGCACAAATTCGACGGCATGATCTGCATACCCAATTGCGACAAGGTCGTTCCCGGTATGTTGATGGCGGCCATGCGCTGCAACATTCCCACGATTTTCGCGAGCGGCGGGCCGATGGCGGCAGGTAAGCCGGTGAACGGCAAGGCGACCGATCTGATCAGCGTTTTCGAGGGCATTGGTGCGGTCAAGGCTGGAAATATGAGCGAAGAGGACCTTGAAAAGATTTCATGCAGCGCCTGTCCGGGTGCGGGTTCCTGCTCAGGGATGTTCACGGCCAACTCGATGAACTGCCTGACCGAGGCCATCGGCATGGCCCTGCCTGGAAACGGAACGATTCTGGCCACCGACCCGATCCGCGAGCGCTTCTGGCGCGACGCGGCTTTCCGTCTCGTTGAAATGGTGCGCGAAGAACTCAAGCCGCTCGACTTCATCACCCGCGCATCCATCGACAACGCCTTTATCGTGGATATGGCCATGGGCGGCAGCACGAACACCGTCCTGCACACACTGGCCATTGCGAATGAAGCGGGCATTGAATATGACCTGAACCGCATCAACGAACTATCTGGCCTGACGCCAAATATCTGCAAAGTCTCGCCTTCCTCGGCCTATCACATGGAAGATGTGCATAAAGCGGGCGGCATCAGCGCCATCATCAAGGAAATCAGCCGGGTGCCGAACCTGCTGCATGGCGATGCCATAACCGTGACCGGCAAGACCCTGCTCGAAAACGTGGAGAACGCGGATATCCGGGATACCGCCTGCATACGTCCGCTGAAAAACGCCTACAGCAAGCAGGGTGGCCTGGCCGTGTTGTTCGGCAATCTGGCGGAAGAAGGCTGTGTCGTCAAGACCGCCGGCGTGGCCCCGGCTATGTTGAAGCACGAGGGGCCAGCGGTGATCTTCGAATCGCAGGAAGACGCCTGCGACGGCATTCTGGCGGGCAAGGTGAAGGCGGGCGACGTGGTGGTGATCCGTTACGAAGGCCCCAAAGGCGGGCCGGGCATGCAGGAAATGCTCTCGCCCACGAGTTACATCATGGGACGCGGCCTCGGCGAATCCGTGGCGCTGATTACCGACGGGCGCTTCAGCGGCGGTACGCGCGGTGCCTGTATCGGACATATTTCGCCGGAGGCGGCTGAAGGTGGAACGATCGGACTCGTGCGCGATGGCGACCTCATCCGCTTCGATATTCCGGCGGGCCGTATCGAATTGAACGTGAGCGAAGAGGAACTGGCGGAACGCCGGAAAACGTGGACACCCCATGTACACGACACTTCATTCAGCTGGCTTAAGCGCTATGCACAGCAGGCCACGAGCGCCAGCCGAGGTGGTGTGCTGCGTATCCCGTAGCACACTTTCCCATTCAAGGAAGCAAGCATCCGGCTCCAGGAAGTGGATATCTCAATAGCCTGCGCAGGAGAGCAACGTGGAACCGCTCTTTCAGCACCAATCTGCTGTGAGTGCATAGGCGGCGGCTTCCGGCAGGCCGGACGCCTCCATCGGGGCAAGAGCCCGCAGCATAGCCGGCGTCATCACCCGGCTTCCACAGCATAAACGCCCTTCCGTTACCCCCAGCCGATCACAGGCCATGCTGAGCCGATGATACTGGGCTGGATCAATTTCTCCAATAGTCGGTGCCATGGCATTCTGCGGAAGAATCGCCAGCAGAGCGCCCTCTGCCATGCAGCCGAACACCTCCTCGCTGTTTGCGCCCCAGCCGTTGTCGTGTCCGATCTGAATTCCAGGGAGTCGGATTAAGCCCCCTTCCAGCACCACCACGCCACGCTCCGGATCATACACGCGCGGAAAAGCCTCGGGCCGTGAATCATCAATGATAATGCAATTTCTCAAATGGCGTACGTCATGAATGATGTGCTGCGTATTGGTGGTGGTGCAAATGGCCACATCAAACTGCGCAAGAAAGCCTGCAATCATCTGGTCGTCCGGATCCACGATAGCGGCATCTATCACCTCACTGTTTGACGACGCCGGATGATACACAAACACCTGCGAGGAATCGGCGCGCAAATTCAGCTCTTGCCCCAGTTTTTCCGCCTTGTGTACGTTACGATCAAACAAACCGAGCTTCGCACATTTCCCATTGAACAGGCGTGCATACGCCGACCCCATATGCCCAACGCCCAACACCGCAATGCGCGCCGATGAGAGAGGCATCCCAATGGCATCCAGTACAGCCAACGTCGTCCGTTCCAGTGAAAACAACGTGGCGGTGTGCCCTGTCGTAATTCTCATGCAGCTCTGCGGATCAATCAGTGGAAGAAGCGAACGCCCAAGCCGGGTGGCTGAAGGCCACCAGCCAGCCAGAGCAACAACCCCATCACGCACGCCCAGCCGATGAATCAGACGAAAATTGGATGAAGCGATCCGCATCGTTTTTCGGCGGTGACCGAAAAACTCCTGAGGGAGATGAAGCGTGCTGACCACCATACCATAGAGATTCCATTCGGGCCAATCCATACTGTAGACCGTCGCTGAACCAAGAAACTCCAGCACCCTCAAAACCCAGCGCTCTGGAACCCAGCGAACCAGCTGTTTCATCAGAGGGAACGCCGCATACACATCGTCCAAGGTCCGAGTATGCACCATAAAAACATAATCCGGAATCCGCATGCCCAGCCTTCTGCGAAAAATCCGGGAAAGCCATTCGGGAAGCCGCGTCAGTAACGCATCACGTAAAAGGGATCCCACCGTTATATTTAACTGACCCTTTCTGCAATCAACCACACGCATCATCACCCCCTCGGCTGCTTCTTTTACGGATACGGGACCGGTACTATTTCTAGGGCTATTATTCAATGTTATTGTGGTGATATTATAAATACTTCGGTCCCATTTGATTGAATATCCGCTGGGTCGGCGCTTCCCCTTCAAACCCAATCACTCGGTAAAGACCGCAAAAAAACCATGAAACCGCCACCGACAGGACCAAGTGCAACCGCCAAAGAGGGTACTGCAGCATGTCGCAACGATCAGGGTTGATCTGCACGATCGGGTTTTAAACACCCAAAGTCCGACGGATTGCTACTCCAGACCCGCCAGGTACCGCTCTGCTTCCAGGGCGGCCATGCAACCAGTGCCCACCGCCGTCACGGCCTGCCGATACGCCGAGTCCTGCACATCGCCTGCCGCATACACCCCCGGCACGCTGGTGCGCGTGAACTGCGTGACAATATAGCCCTTCTCATCCAACTCGAGTTGCCCTTTGAACGGCCCGGTATTCGGCGTATGCCCAATGCCCATGAAAACGCCGTCCACCGGCAAATCCCGCAGCGCATCCGTTTGCACATCGCGCAGTCGAATCCCCGTGACCACCCCTTTTCCGCCGTCCAGCACCTCGTCCACCACGCTGTTCCACACCACCTCTATCTTCTCATGCGCCAGCACCCGTTCCGCCATGATCTTCGAGGCACGCAAAGCGTCACGCCGATGAATAATGTAGACCCTCGAGGCAAAGCGCGTGAGGAACAGGGCCTCCTCCATCGCACTGTCGCCGCCGCCCACCACGGCCACCGGCATGTTCCGATAAAAAAAGCCGTCGCACGTGGCACACCCGGAAACGCCGTGTCCGGTCAATCGCCGAACCGACTCCAAATCCAGATACTGCGCCGTCGCTCCCGTGGCGATGATCAGCGTCTTCGGCGTCAACTCCGTACCATCCGCCAGCTTCACCGAGAGCGCACCCGGCTTCAGCCCCGTCGATGCCACATCGCCCATCCGGAATTCCGTACCGAACCGTTCTGCCTGCGCCCGCATGGCATTGATCAGTTCCAGTCCGCTGATCCCCTCGGGGAATCCGGGAAAATTCTCCACATGGGTGGTCGTGGTAAGCTGGCCGCCCGGCTGGCCACCTTCGATGACCACGGGCGACAAACCGGCCCGCGCGCAATAAATCGCCGCCGTCAACCCCGCCGGCCCCGTCCCGAGAATCAATACGTTCATGACCTAGACTCCTTGTTCCCCTGTTGTGAATTCGTCCAGATGCTAACACGCTTCACCCGGCGCGTGAACTCCAAAGCGCTCTGGAGTGCGGCGACAACGAACAACGTGAGGCGGCACCGCTTTGTTACGTGCCGACAAGCGAAGCGCGGCGGCACAGAAACGGAAAAGCACCAACCGGAAGCCGCGCTCGCTTCTCGCTTGTCTTCCTCAAACCTGAGCGGCGTCGCGGGGAATACCCCTTGCCGCACGCACTCCAAACTATCTGGAGTGCGGTGACAACGAACAACGTGAGGCGGCACCGCTTTGTTACGTGCCGACAAGCGAAGCGC
>CAZBEO010000032.1:0-10256 GCA_964490935.1 uncultured Verrucomicrobiota bacterium | reverse complement strand
TCCTCAAACCTGAGCGGCGTCGCGGGGAATACCCCTTGCCGCACGCACTCCAAACCTTTGCAAAAACTTTGACACCCCACTACCACCTTCTTATTGTTGCGCTCCTTTTAAAAACAACAACGCAGGAGTACCCGATGAGCAACCACACCTTTCAACCCACCAAACTGGCCTGGTCCGGCGGCAACGTGAACTACTTCCCCCTCGCGCAATTGGAGCGCGACGGCCTCGGCGATTTTTCCCGATTCCCCTGCTCCATCCGCATCCTCCTCGAATCCCTCGTCCGCATGCAGGGCCATCCGGCCTACACCCCAGAGCACATTCAGTCGCTCGCTCGCTGGACCCCCTCCGCCTCACGCGAAGAACTGCCCTACATGCCCGCACGCGTCCTCCTGCAGGATTTCACCGGCGTACCCTGCGTGGTGGACCTGGCGGCTCTCCGCACCGCCATGAAGGTGGCCGGGAAAAACCCCGCGCTCATCGAACCGATGATTCCCGTGGACTTGGTGATCGACCATTCCGTCCAACTCGATGCCGCCGGATGCCCTGAAGCCTTCCAACAAAATGTCGCCCTCGAATTCCAGCGCAACGCCGAACGCTATCGTTTCCTGAAGTGGGGACAACGCGCCTTCGAGAAACTGCGCGTACTGCCACCCGGCCTCGGCATCTGCCACCAGATCAACATGGAATACCTCGCCGGATGCGTACTCGTGCGCGACGGCGTGGCGTTTCCCGACACGCTCGTCGGCACCGATTCGCATACCACCACCATCAATTGCATGGGCGTACTCGGTTGGGGCGTGGGCGGCATCGAAGCCGAAGCCGCCATGCTGGGCCAACCCATTCCCATGTTGACCCCCGAAGTGATCGGCTTCAAATTCAACGGACGCCTGCAACCAGGCGTCACCGCAACCGACCTTGCGCTCACCGTGACCCGCATACTGCGCGACAAAGGCGTGGTGAACAAGTTCATCGAATTCTACGGCGAAGGCGCCGCCGCCCTGAGCCTGGCCGACCGCTGTCCAGTCGCCAACATGGCCCCGGAATACGGCGCCACCATGGGCTTCTTCCCCGTCGATGAAAAAACCATCGCCTACCTGCGCGAAACCGGGCGCGCCGAAGAACACTGCGCCCTCGTGGAAGCCTACTGCAAAGAGCAGGGGCTCTGGCGTCGTGAAGAAACCGTGGCCGACTACGACGATACCCTCGAACTCGACCTCTCCTCCGTAGCACCCAGCATCGCCGGCCCCCGCCGACCGCACGAACGCATGAACCTGCCCCAACTGAAAAATTCATTCAAAAAGGAAGTCCCGACCCCGAGCAACGGCGTGGAGGTGCCTGGATTCGGCACCCTGAAGGATGGCGCCGTGATTATCGCCTCCATCACCTCCTGCACCAACACCTCCAATCCCTCCCTTCTGCTCGGTGCGGGTCTGATTGCGCGCAAGGCTGTCGAAAAGGGCATGAAGATTCCTGCCTTTGTGAAAACATCCCTTGCCCCCGGCTCCCAAGTGGCCACGCGCTATCTGCGCGACGCCGACTTGATTCAGCCGCTGGAAACCCTCGGCTTCCATGTCGCCGCCTACGGATGTGCCACCTGCATCGGCAACAGCGGCCCCTGCGCCGAGGCCATTGATCAAGCCGTGAAGGAAAACAAGCTGAACGTGGCCGCCGTCCTCTCCGGCAACCGCAACTTCGAGGGGCGCATCTATCCGCTGACCAAACTGAACTACCTCGTCTCGCCCCCGCTTGTGGTGGCCTATGCCCTGGCAGGGACCGTCCACATCGATCTTGAGGCCGATCCCATCGGCCAGGACCGCGACGGACACGACGTCTATCTCCGCGACCTCTGGTACACTGAAGAGGAACTAGCCGCCGTGGCCGGCATCGCCGCCAACAGCGACTACTACCGCCAAGTCTACGCCGACCTCTTCACCGCCAATCCGCAGTGGAATGAACTGCCCGTGGCCGAAGGCGACTGCTTTGCCTGGGATGCCGAATCCACCTATATCCAGAACCCGCCCTTCTTCGACAACCTCACCACAAAAACGCCCGCGATTCAACCCATTGAAAACGCCTTGGCACTGGCCGTCTTCGGCGATTTCATCACCACCGACCACATCTCTCCCGCCGGCAACATCCCCACCGATGGCCCAGGCGGAAAGTATCTTATCGCCCACGGCGTAACGAAGGCCGACTTCAACTCCTTCGGCTCGCGGCGCGGCAATCACGAAGTCATGATGCGCGGCACCTTTGCCAACATCCGCATACGCAACCGAATGGTGGACCGCGAAGGCGGATACACCCGCCACCTGCCCGACGGCGAAGAACTCGCCTTCTACGATGCCGCCATGCGCTACCAGGCCGAAGGCGTACCGCTCGTGGTGCTGGCTGGCAAAATGTACGGGGCGGGTTCCTCGCGCGACTGGGCGGCAAAAGGCACGGTCCTGCTGGGCGTGAAGGCCGTCATTGCCGAGAGCTTCGAGCGCATCCACCGCAGCAATCTAGTGGAGATGGGTGTACTGCCCCTCGAATTCATTCACGGCGAAACATCCGAATCCCTGGGCCTCACCGGCACGGAAAGCTACACCATTGAAGGCGTCAACGACCGGATCAAACCCGCATCCACCCTCACCGTACGCGCCCAATCTCCCGAGGGCGAAAAAACCTTCCAGGTCAAATGCCGAATCGACACCCCGATCGAAGTTGAATACTACCGCCACGGCGGCATCCTGCAATACGTCCTGCGCCAGGTCATGAACCAAAAATAATAACGCGATTGGGGAGGGCTGCTGTCCTCAGCGGCCGTCTACTTTTCTCCAGCTCATTCCTTATTTCTCTTGCTCTCCGCGCTCACTCTCTGCACGGCTCGCGAGGACGCTCGCCCTCCCGAAACGCGCTCACTCTCCGCTTGGCCCGTGGGGACACGGGCCCTCCCCCCAGAGCATTCCTCTGCGGCTCCGCGTCTCTGCGATATATTCTCTACAAAGGCCCTGTTGTTTCACGAAATTCCCGAAGAACCAGTAGTTGAAACAATCGAAATCGCTATCGAACTCGAAAAATTGACATGAGATTCTATTGGGGATGGAGAAGAGGTAGGCGGTTCGATAACGATCCCGATTTGGATGAACAGGAAACCCAATCAACACCCACGCCCGGGATGGATCGCACAACTCATTTCACTCACCGACGCTTTTCAATCAACGCATCGGCCACATTGCGGCCCGCCTCACGGTATTTCTTCTGCGAGAACGAAGTCTCGCCCGCCGAGGCCCATGGAATGCACAGCGTCAACGCGCAAATACCGGCCTCCCGCGCCATCCAGTCGTGAAACCGCACCTCCGCAGAGCAGGATGAAGCATCCTTGCGCACGCTGCGCACAAACTCAGACGATGCCAATTCGGCCCCGAGCTTCGTTTGCATCACGTGCGCCCATTTGAGCGCCTGCGCATGCAATTCGCCGCAGGCTTCCTGATCGGGCAACTCACAGTAGATGCCGCCGATCTCCGAAGCGGGAGCCGCACAGATCGAGATCGCCAGCGAAGGCCGACAACACGCACGCCAACGCATCACATCCTGCTTCAGCACCACCGTTTCGTGCCGTTCTGCCGCACCACCGCCCCAGCCGCACAAAATATCCGGTTCCGAGTGCCACATCCCGGAATGTTCACCATCCGCATCCACCAGCGGAACCGCCCAGGTCAAAAAAGGATTGTTCTTCGCGCCCGCCAGACGCTGCAGCAGACCATCCAGCAGCCAAGCCGCAGGCATGTCGCCACCCCGCTCGCGGGCCACCAGATAGAGTCCACCCGGAAAACGTGACCCCGCATCATAACCATTGGCCAGACGAACCAGATCACGCCCGCCCCGCGACAAACCAATCCGCTGACGCTCCCACACCCCGCGGCTCTTCTCCACCAACTGACGCAGATCGCCCGGCTCATACGGATGGCACAAAGCAATCTCCAGCGGCTCCGCAGGCAGATTCACCGTCCACGTCGCCGAGACACATCCATCCGCCGCACGCTCCGGCTTGCCCGCCGGCAGACGCATCCACCACTGTCCTTCCTGCCGATACACCGGACAGCACTCACCCGGTTGTTGCGCGCCCGCCAACGTATCGTAATGCTCCAACACCAACCGCAGCTTGGCATCCGGCGCATGCCCCTCCGCACTAGGCTTCACGCGCAACCAGAACCATAACGGACGCCCACCCTTCGGATCGCACGTGAAATGAAGCTCCGCCGGATCGCCGTCCACCACCCGTGCCCGCGTGGCATTGCCACCCGGAAACCGTGTCTCCAAAATCAACGACTGTTCTTTTCTCATGGGCGAATCATACCCCTGCATACATTATTTTCCAATCACGGAAAATTCCGTTTTCCAATCATTGGAAATCCCGCATGGGCGGGACTGCTGCGCAGCTACGGTTTTTCCAATCATTGGAAACTTTTTGTTTCATAATTTCCAACGGTTGGAATATACTAATGCCTAAATCGGAGTTGGCCTTATTTTGAAACTCGACTTGGTACAAAAAAGAAACGGCGTAATACTGCGTGTGGATGGCGCGTTGGACCATGCTACCGCACAAAAATTCGCCAAAACATGCTACGACCTCCTCTCCCTCGACGCCGCCAAAATCGCCATTGATCTGCGCGGCGCTGACTTTGTCGGCAGCGCGAGCATCTGTACCATCGTCGCCGTTGGAAAAAAAGTTCAGGCCCGCCAGGGGGAATATTACCTCTCGCTCAGCACCCCGGCGGAACAGGCCCTCGAATTCAGCGGCTTCAAATCCGTTTTTTCGATCGTGGATGACCCGGAGACCGTAATTGATTAACCGTCTGAATGAGTTCATCTTCCTTCCTATTCCTGCGGATGAAAACGCGCTGGAAACGGCCCGTCAATTCGTGCTCGAACACGCCGAACGGCTGAACCTGCCCGCGCCGGTCATCTTCAAACTTGAACTGGCGCTCGAGGAAATCCTCGTCAATGTGGTTCATTACGCCTACCCCCCCGGAACCACCGGCGTCGTGGAGGTCGGCTGCCTGGCGGAGGACGACGGCATTTCCCTGTGCATCGCCGACAGCGGGCGCCCCTTCAATCCGCTCGAAAAAGAAACCCCGGACCTGAATGTCGAAATCGAAGACCGGCAAATCGGCGGGCTGGGCATTTTTCTCACACGCGAAATGGTGGATGCCATCGACTACCACCGCGAGCAGGACCGCAACATAGTCACCTTCACCATTCGCAAACCGTAGAGCCGGCTGCGTCCGGCGAGCACCTGCCCCGGAGGGGCTTGGGAGAATAGCCCGGGGTCATCAGACCCCGGGAATACGTCATGTAAAAAATATCGGCACCCCGGATGGGGTGCTGGAGGTCTTGTTTGTGAAAGGGAAAAGGACCATGGGGACATGGTCCCTCCCGAACTCAGGAAAACATCAGGCGCATCATCGAGAAATCGTCCTCGAGATATTCCGCGTCGTGCATGGCGAACACATACCGATGCAGCTCATCAATCACGCCGGATTCATCTCCGAGTGCCGCGCAGCGTTCGATCAGAAATTCGGTCAGCCCCTCGAGCGTCCACATGGTCCCGTCTTTCCTGGAAACCTCGTAGACGCCATCCGAAAAGACAAACAACGACGCGCCCTTCGGCACCGATGTTTCCGCCGTGGTATAGATCATGTCGGGCATGCCGCCCACGATCATGCCGGGCGTCTTCAACTCCTTCACCGCCCCTTCAGAAATCAACAGGGAGGGCGGATGGCCGCCCGATGAATAGCGCAGCGTGGCCGTCTTCGCGTCATACACCCCGTACCACATCGTGAAATACAAATCGTTGTTCTTTTCCATCTGAAAGGTCTCGTTCATCGCGGTCAGCACGGCAGCCGGCTCGAGAAAATCCACCTGCGGCAGACTTTGCGAGCGCAGCACATTGATCGCGGAAACGGAAAGCAGTGCCGGGCCTACCCCGTGATCGCACACATCGAGCAGATAGATCGCCAGATGATCGGCATCCACCCAGTGATAGCCGAAGGAATCTCCACCCAACCGAGCCGACGGAATGTACTTCCACTCCGTCCGCAATCCTTTTTCATCCATGGGTGCCGGCAGAATCGACATCACATAATCCGCTGCAATCGCCAATTCCTCCGCCAGTTTTTCCTGGCTCGCTTTCAGGGCGTCGTAGGCCTCGTTGCGCTCCAGCAGATTGATATAGCCTTTGGAGTGATAGCGTATGCGAGCCACCAGTTCGAGGCGGTCGGGCAGCTTCACCAGGTAATCATTCGCGCCCGCCGCAAAGGCATCCGCTTTCGTCTTCGGCTCCTCCTTGGTCGAAAGCACAATCAGCGGAACCTCTTTCAAGGCGGAATGACCACGGAAAAAACGTACCAGCGTCATGCCGTCGATCTCCGGCATCACCAAATCCTGCAGAATAACCGTTGGATTGAATTCGGCGGCCAGCGTGAGTGCCTTCGCCGGATCCTGACAATGAATAAACTGAATGTCCTGCTCCGGGGCCAACATGCGGCGCACCTGCTCGCCGACAATCGCCTGATCGTCCACCAGAAACACCCGAACATCGTGATGCTGTAATTCATTGATCATGGTACTTTTCCCCGTGGTTTTCGCGCACGATAACAAAAATATTCTCCCTGACGAACTGTTTTTTTTTGACGCCGCCCCCGTTTCTTCCCATGCTCCAAGGCAACATCACAGGGAAACTACTGAACATGACCGATTCCACGTCTCATCCGCAACCATCCGCCCAAGGGGCCGGACCCCACGTCCGCCTCGACCTCGACCGCCTGCAACGCCAGGGCTTTCCAGAAACCATCTTCTGCCCCGGGAAAACCGCCGAACAACTGCGCGGAATATTCCGAAGCATGACGGACGCCAGGCAAAACATCATGGCCACCCGCGCCGCGCCGGAACTCTACTCCGAACTGGCCCGCTCCTTTCCTGATGCCGTGTATCATGCCGATGCGCGTATCATCACACTCGATGTGGTCCCCCTTCCCGAACCGCTCGGGCAAATCAGCATCATCTGCGCGGGCACGGCCGACCTGCCTGTGGCCGAAGAGGCCCGCATCACCGCGCAGCGGCTTGGCGCGCAGACCCACACCCTCTACGATGTGGGTGTCGCCGGCCTGCATCGTCTGACCTCGTCCATTGATGAAACAGCAGACTCCAACGCCGTCATCGTGGTGGCCGGCATGGAGGGCGCTCTGCCGTCGGTGGTGGGCGGACTCATTGACAAACCCCTCATCGCCGTCCCCAGCAGCGTGGGCTACGGCTGGAACCTGGAGGGGCTCTCCGCCCTTCTCGCCATGCTGAATTCCTGTGCCGCCGGGGTAACCGTGGTAAACGTGGACAACGGCTACGGCGCAGGCGTCGCCGCCGCACGAATCAACCGCCGCGTTGTGACGGCACGGGGATAATCGCTATCTGGATCGCTATCGAAAGAGGAAGAGATTCTCACACGAAGAAAGACACGGACTGGAAGTCCATGCTACATTCGGGAAATCCTGTCCAATCCTTTAAATCTCGTCAAAAACACGAAGTACCCATTACACTACCCACTACCATTACCCAATACCCGCCACTTGGCCTGTTTACCGCGTCCGATACACTCCACCTCTCCACTTTTTCGCATATCTTTGAGCACTTTTCGGATCATATCCAGACTGATCCCCGGACAGTTCTGCCGTAGTTCTCTAATATGAAATGGCCCTGAAAAGGTCGCAACAGCACTACGAACCATCTTTGTTTTCTCCCCGTAATCAACGGTTACCTGACCGACCCGCTCTTCGAACTGATCATACACGTCCTTCAGAGTGTACAGTAGATAATTTACGTATGGCCAAGGATTATGTTGCCCTTCATGCCAACCCAGGGAACTCTCCTTCAGCGTGGAACAGTAGCGTTCCTTACTGCGTTCAATGATGGCTTCCAGACTAATATATCGCCCTGCGTTAAAACCCAGTTGATAGAGTGAACAAAGAAGCAGCAACCGCGAAACCCGTCCATTGCCATCACGAAACGGATGAATGCAAAGAATATCCAGGTTCATCGCCGCCCATGCCAACAACGGAGGAGTGTTCTTTTCTCGCACTAGCTGAGCATAATCGGCACACATCTTTTCGACAAAGAGCGGCGTCTGAGCAGCCGAAACGGGCGAGAACCGCACACTGACACGCCCATCGGCATGTTTTTCGATGATCTCCCTGTCTTTTTTCTTAAAACACCCACCGTCCCAGCTTGTAGGACAGGACAAATGATGCAGTTTAAGAACAGTCTCTGTGGATAGCATGATCTGTCTGTGATCCTCATGAATCCATGCCAGGGCTTCCTGATAGCCCCGCACTTCTTCTTCATTACGATCCTGAAGCAGACCATGCCCGAAAACAACCGTACCTACGCGACGATCGTCAATGACAACCCCCTCAATACGATTTGAGCTGACCGCACTTTCAATGATCGCATGCTCCCGCAGTTTATGAAGCTTGCGGGGAGCCTGATGAATAAACAGCTCCTGTTTTCCGCGACATTCTGCCAAGTCGTTCAACAGCCAAACGGTCGCCGTGGGTATCACCGACTCCCCAGTCAACCAAGACCTCAAGGTTTTCATTTGTATGCTACTCCTCTCACAACCCGCTCACCACTCCTCATCCCAATCTGCATAAGACATTCACCACAAAGATCGCAAGGAACTCAAAGAAAGACACGGACTGGAAGTCCATGCTACGTTCAGAAAATCCTGTCCAATCCTGTACATCCTGTCAAAAAATAACGAAGCCCGAGTCTACGTGTGTTCTATGTGCTCTCTGTGGTGAATTCTCTTCATTTTTCATTTCTTTTTCACCCGATAAACGCCCTTTTTCTCCCGCACCTGAAAACCGATCTTCTTTTTCGATGGTTCGGGAGCGGCCATAAGCTCATTGAGCACCTCAAAAACCATGCGGAACTGCTCATCATACTTTTCTTCCATTTCGGCCAGCATTTTTGCCAGTTTTTCATGGGATTCCAGCATTTTGCGCAGCTTCACAAACGTACGCATGATGGCAATATTCACATCAATGGCCCGGTCGCTGTTCAGCACGGTCGACAGCATGGCCACGCCCTGCTCCGAAAAACAGCGAACGTTTCGGGCATGTTTGAGCGTTTCGAGACATATCACAGATTGTGATATGTTCCTGATTTCTTCTCGGTTCAGTTCAAACATAAAATCAGCCGGGAAACGACGTGCGTTACGGGTGATCGCTTGATTTAAAACACGGGTTTCTACGCCATACAACGCCGCCAAATCCCGATCCAGCATCACCTTCTGCCCGCGAATCAGATAAATTCTCTCCTCAATCCGTTCCGTAATCACCATTTCACATTCATTCCGGCTCATCACAAATCCTCCTCATCCCCATCTGTGCAAATCGGTGTAATCTGTGGACAAAAAAACAGCAAAGCCCGAGCCTTCGCGCCCTTCGCGACCTTCTGTTAAAAATATTCTTTTTCACACCCGCTGCGCTCAAGATCGCAAAGTTCGCAAAGCCTACAAAGCCCAAGTCTATGTGCTCTCTGCGCTCTCTGTGGTGAATTCCTCCAAGCAAAGCATAATTCTCCGCGTTTTTCATCCGCCTTCGCTAATAAGCTTCGGCGCGACACGTCCGCAGATTACGCCGATTGCGCAGATTTTTTGCTCAGGCACTGCTATTTTTAGCCGCGAAAGAGCGCAAAGAGCACAAAAAAAGGGTTCTTCCGGCTTTTTCGTGAGGAGCGGCGCGGCGATAGACTGAAGAGGCTCTGAACGCAGAGAAGCAAGGATGCGAATTTTGGGAGGGATGCTGTCCTCAGCGTCCTTTTATTTATCTCCAGCTCATTCCTTATTTCTCTTGCTCTCCGCGCTCACTCTCCGCTTGGCCCGTGGGGACACAGGCCCTCCCAAGAGGGAAAAAGGGCCAACGCCTTCGCCGACTGTCCCGGCATTGAAAAAATGTATCAACCACATCAAAGCACCCTGTTGTTTCACGAAATTCCCGGAATATCCAAAAAATGGCACTTTCTGGAAATCCTGTCCAATCCTGTACATCCTGTCAAAAAATATCGTAGCCCGAGCCACTCCTCATCACAATCTGCGCAAATCTGATGCCACCGACAAAAGTCCGCGTGAGCAATCACCCCGGATGGGGTGAAGGTTGTTTTATTTCTCGGCTTCCCGGGGTCCATGACCCCGGGCTATTCTCCCCGGCCCCTCCGGGGCC
>CAZBEO010000031.1:0-36147 GCA_964490935.1 uncultured Verrucomicrobiota bacterium | reverse complement strand
CGTCAATGGGTAAGTGTAATTGTCGCTAAGGGTCTTTTGTAATTGTCGTTGACTATTGATAGACGCGGACACTTTTTACGCATTTTTTGCGACTTGCCAACAATTGCCAACAGGGCCTGTTAATAAATTTTTCCATTCCTTTTTCGCGCTCCTTCCTTCACGTCTGGAGGAATATCCCCTATTATAACCCCTCGTTAACCATTGAGTAAAAACAAGGCTCAACAAACGCAGTATGGAGGTTGTTATGTCAGTCTATTTTCGCATCCTAATCCATCTTTCGCTGTTGCTGCCGGCATTCATTCTGTCCGTTCCCCTGGTCCAGGCGGAAACGACCACGGTTCAGATACTGATCACCACCGACACACACGGACGTTTCATGCCCCACGATTATTCCAGGAATGAACCGAACGACGCCGGAAGCCTTGCCCAAGCTGCCACCCTAATTTATCTCCTCCGGGCACAGTACCTGCACAATACCATCGTGGTGGACGATGGCGATTTTGCGCAGGGCAATTTTCAGGACCTGTTTGTGAATGAGGCCAATCCGATGGCGGTGGCCATGAATGAAATAGGCTACGACGTGATCACTCTCGGCAACCATGAATTCAATTACGGCATTCCTGCGCTGAACAACCTGGTGAAGCAGTTTAACCAGCCGGATCGAGTCCTCTGCGGCAACGTCTTTGCGCCGGAGGGGCAGCGCCTTTTCCCGCTCTCCACCGTGGTCACCACCTCGCAAGGCGTGACGGTCGGCTTCATCGGCACGGTTTCCCCCAATATCACCCGCTGGGATGCCGCGCACCTGACCGGATACCAAGTAACTAGTCCGGTCGAGGAAACCCGCGAGGCCGCACGGGCCCTTCGGCCCAACGTGGACCTCCTAATCGCCCTGACCCACATGGACCTCTATCCTGAATACGGTACACCCGGCTCCGGGGCCCTCGAACTCGCAGCGGCCTGCCCCGAACTTGATGCCATCATTGGCGGTCACGGCCACAAGGACCTGCCGAGCACTTACTATTTCGAGGGCACCAACTACACGGGCGACGCCGCCACCGAAGAAATCCGCCGGGAAGGCCTGCTCTTCATCGAGTCACGCAAATGGGCCGATGCCGTGGGACGCATTCTCTTTACGCTAACCCGCGACAACGGCTCCACCTGGCGTTTGGCCGACCGTGCCCACGACATAACCTCCACCAATATGCTCATTAAGACCGAAGAACGCACCATCCAGCCCGACGACGATCTCCTCGAACTCCTACAACCGTTCCACCAGCGCGCCGTAGAACGCGCCGAACGAATCATCGGCACGCTCGAGGGTGGCCCCCTCGTTCCGCCCAATGAAATCAACGGACTTTACCCCGCCCGCATTCAACCCACGGCGTTAATTTCCCTGATCAATGCCGTGCAGATACACGCCGGCAACCGCCTGCTCCCGAATCGACCCGTGGAGGCCTCCTTCACCGCCGCCTTCGTCGATCAGGCCAACCTGCAACCCGGCCCCATTCGCTATGCTGATGTCGCACTAATCTATCCCTACGACAACGCCCTCTACCTGCTGGAACTGAACGGCGCACAGCTCCGGCGCTTTCTAGAGTGGAACGCCGCCTACTTCAACACCTGGCAACCGGGCGATCTCACCCTCTCCTTCAATCCCGAACGCTGGGGATACAGCTTCAACATGCCCGCCGGAATTCACTATGCCATCGACGTGGCCCAACCCCTCGGAACGCGCATTCAGGAACTCACCCGGGCCGACGGCTCGCCCATCGCCGACGACGACACGCTCGTCGTCGCCGTCAACAATCACCTCGCCAACACCCTGCTTCTGATGCCCGGCCCGATCTTTTCAAAAGGCGAAAAGCTCCCCCTCCTCCTCATGCGCAGCGACGAAAACGAAGCAATGAACGCCCTCACCATTCGCGAGTTGATCGTGGACTACATCGAGAACGTATGCGGGGGAAGCCTAGAGGCGAAAACCGACAACACCTGGCACATCACCGGTGCCGACTGGGACCCCGCGCAACGGGCCATCGCCATTGAACAAATCAACGCGGGGAAAATATCCACCCGGGCGCCCGACGCACCCGTACCCTTTACGCAGCCCATCACCACCACCCAACTGAAAGTCGCCGGGCTCCTTTCAGAACCCACTCCAAACCCAACACCCACCCCCACGCCGAAACCCAAGCCAACATCAAAACCAAGACCCAAGCCCAAGCCGACTCCAGAACCTGTCACGCCAATCGAATCTGCGGAACAAACCCCTTAACCCGCTAGACCGTATTAGGCGGATAGGCATGAACGAAGACATGATGAAAAGGTATTGTGTGCGGGTACTCGGGTGCAAGGTCAACCAATACGAGGCCCGCCAAATCGAGCACCTGCTGGATCGCATGGGTCTCGCTCCGGCATCGGCGGGCGAAACAGCGGGTGTAGCCATCCTGCACGGATGCGCGGTAACGAACATGGCGGCGCGTAAATCGCGCCAGGCCCTGCGCAAACTGCGCACGGACCATCCGAATGCCACGCTCATCATGTCCGGCTGTGGTGCCGCCATCAACCATTTTGACGCGGCGGCGGAAAGGTGCCATACAGCACCTTCCGGCGAATATTGGCTGCAGAATCTCGAGGCTTGTGTGAATGACGCCCTTGGGCGAACTCCCTCACACGAGGCCGACGGAACGATTGGCCTGGAGCGCTTCTCCGGACACAAACGGGCCTTTCTGAAAATTCAGGACGGCTGCTCCATCGGATGCACCTATTGTATTGTGCCGACCCTCCGTGGCGGGTCACGCGATAAACCACTCGATGAACTTCTGCACGAGGCGGAAGCTCTGACCGTAAACGGCTATACCGAACTGGTGGTCACTGGCGTCTCGGTGGGCCTCTACGGCATGAACGGCGGCCCCGCTCTTTCGAACGTACTGCGCGGCCTCTTGCGCATTCCGGGCATCCAGCGCCTACGCATGTCCAGCCTGCATCCGCAGGAGGTGAGCGATGAGCTGCTGGAGGTCTGGTCTTCCACAAAGCGGATGATGCCGCACGTGCATCTGCCGCTGCAATCCGGTTCCACGCGCCTGCTCGCCGCCATGCGCCGGGGCTATACGGCAGAGTCCTTTTTGGAAACCATCCAACGTTTTTGCGATGCACTGGACCGCCCCGCCTTCACGACGGATGTGATCACCGGATTCCCGGGAGAAACGAAAGAAGACTTCGAGGCCACGCGCTACATCATCGAAGAAACCGGCTTCTCAGGACTGCATGTCTTCCCCTACTCCAACCGACCAGGCACCCCTGCAAGTCGGATGAAAGACCAGGTGCCCGCACCGCTTGCACGCAAGCGTGCCGAGCAGTTACAACAACTGGGCAAACACCTCGCCGGGCGTTACTTCGAATCGCTGATCGGCACGCAGGAAGAGGTCCTTGTGGAACAGGCCATCAATGGACGGTGTACCGGACACGGCGAGCGCTACTTTCCCGTCGCCTTTCCCGGGCCGGAAAGCCTACTGCGCGGAATCGTACCAGTCCGCCTCACCGGCATTCAGGGAGAAGGAATGACCGGAGAATCCATCGGCAAAGATCGCAAAACCGATTCTTAACGACGAAACACGCGAACTTGCGCGAATAAACGAACATGGAAAAATAACATTAGGTCAAAATCCCGAATGGGTATTCATCCGGTTTTTTCGCGTAGCAGAATCCCATGGTATTGCCTTTGACTTCATCATATTCCACGCCCAAATTTGCTAGGGCAATTTTTTCGGCGATCACGGGCATGGTTTTGATGCGTATGCCTAGGGCGTCTTCCACCGCGTTGGCAATCATGGAGGCAGCAGGAATCATGGTATGCTCACCCACCCCGCGTGCACCGAACGGCCCGTCCGGCTGCGGTGTTTCCAAGATGATCGGAATGGTTTCCTGCGGTATATCCAGAGCCGTCGGAATTTTATAGTCCGTGAAATTAGGATTCAGCAGCTTGCCGTTGGCATCGTAGCGGATGTCCTCATACATGACTGTGGCCAACCCCTGCAGCAAGCCGCCCACAATTTGGCCTTCAACCAAGACGGGGTTGATCGCCTGCCCCACATCCACAGCCAGAACCGTACGCAACACGTCCATCTTGCCGGTCTTGCGGTCCACCTCGAGGATGATGCCTGCGGCACCCACGGTGTAATGCACGTTGGGATGCCCGCCCTGACTCGTCTCCGGGTCTCCGGTGGCAGAAGTGAACTCGGGCATGAAAATGCCGCTGCCGATAATCGGGCCTCCCCGGTAGGTCCCGTCTTTCGTCTGAATTCCGTTGATCACAAACTCACACAACGGGAGAGAAAACTCCGGCTGTGTTTGACATTTGACCTGTTCGTTCTCCAGATAAATGGACTCCTCCGGGAACCCCAGCGCACGATGCACCGTGGTGATGATTTTCTCCCTCGCATCCAGTGCGGCATTCTTCACGGCGTTCCCGCAGCTCCAGGTTACATGCGAACCAACGGTCTGCCACTCGTAGGCATTGCGATCGGTATCGGGTGTTTCGACGCGGATTTTATCCACCGGCACCGTCAACACTTCCGCCGCAATTTGCGCCATGACCGTCATATACCCCTGACCGAGTTCCATACCCGAGACCATCACGTTCAAGCTGCCGTCTTCATTGAATTTGACAAAGGCGGCGGAGCTGGCATTGGGCGGCATCGCAGGCGCTTTCCAAAACAAAGAGATGTCCTTTCCGATCACGCGGTCGGGATGCTCCGAGGTTTCTTTTCTTCCCCAGTGAATGGCCTTTGCGCACCGATTGATCGCCTCCTGCATATTGCCGGGATTCATCTTCGCGCCATACGCCAGCGTATCGCCTTCGGCAATCGCATTTTTCCGGCGAAACTCCACCGGGTCCATACCGATTTGTTTGGCGATGCGTGTGATGTGCGATTCGAGGCCGAAGTGAAATTCGGAATAGCCGAATCCCCGATAGGCGCCGGTGGGCGAAAGGTTCGTATAGACGCACACGGAATCAATCTTCACATTCGGTACGCGATAAGGCCCCGTGGCGGAGAGTCCCGCCGCATTCACCACGTTGGCGCCGTACTCCGCGTAGGCACCGGCATCCCAGTGCAGGGTATGTTCAAGCGCCGTGATCGTGCCATCCTTCTTCACGCCCATTTTCACATGCGCCATCACGCCCTGACGTTGCGAGGTATTGTAAAATTCCTGCGCCCGCGACCAGCGAATTTTCAGCGGATGCCCCTTCACGGCCATGGCCAGCACCGCGCCGAATATTTCCATGGAAACGCCCGCCTTGCCGCCAAAACCCCCACCCACATACGGCGTGATCACACGGATGTCCTTGTGCGTAAGACCCATGGGCGAAAGCGCCTCGGCGATGATGTTGCGCTGCGTGTAGGGTGATTGCGACGAAGCCCAGAGCGTCAAACGCCCTGCCGCGTCGTAATAGCCAGCAATCACATGCGGCTCGATGGCGCAATGCGCATAACGCGGCACGGTATACGTATCCTCGAGAATGACATCGGCTTCAGCAAACCCTTTTTCCACGTCACCCCGACGCGTCTTGCGCCAGTGTGCAATATTCGTTTTCGGACGCGGAAAAAACCAGGGGCAATGCTCGTAATTTTCAAGGTCTGGATGCACCAAGGCGGCATCCGGCTTCAGCGCCTCCGCCAAATCCAGCACCGGCGTCAACGGCTCATAGGTCACCTTCACCAGCTTCGCGGCGCGTTTGGCCGAACCCGCATCACGCGCAATTACAGCCGCCACCTGTTCGCCTACAAACCGAACCCGGTCGCGTGCGAAGATGTAGCGGTCTTTCATGTAGAGGCCAAACGTGAGCGGAAAATCCTTCGCGGTGACGGTCTTCACCACGCCGGGCATCTTTTCCGCCTCCGAGGTATCGATCTCTTTGATGAGCGCGTGAGCGTACGGACTTTCGACGATCTCGGCATACAGCAGACCAGGACCGAAATCCAGATCATCCACATACTTCGCCGCGCCGGTGATTTTATCCAGTCCGTCAATTCGGCTGGGCGATGTTCCGACTACACTGAAATCATCCATGACAACCTCCCGACCACATCATACTGATTACTTTTTCGTCAACTCGAGCACGGCATCAATAATGGGTTGATAGCCTGTGCAGCGGCACAAGTTCCCCGCTATCGCTTCCTGAATTTCCTCCTTCGCGGGATGCGGATTTTTCCCAAGCAGTTCAGTTACCGACAGCACCATGCCGGGCGCACAAAATCCGCACTGGAAAGAGCTATGATTAAGGAAGGCCTGCTGCAATGGGGACAACCCGTCGCGCGAGAGCCCCTCGACGGTCGTGATTTCCTGCTCGTCCACTTCGACCGCCAGAATGAGGCAGCTCCGCACACTCTTCCCTTCAAGCAGAATTGTACAGGACCCACAGTCGCCCCGCTCGCATCCGGCTTTGGGACTCTTGACGCCCACCTTGTCGCGCAGAACATCCAGCAACAATTCATTGGCCTCCACGTCCAGCGTGCAGGTCTCGCCGTTTAAACGGAATGTGATCGTGTGTGTTTTCATACGTCTCTCCTTTCCGCTAAATCAGCGTGGTGCCATAGTCCGGCCCGTTTCCATTCAAGCGTTCTGCCGCCGCAGGCAATCCGCGTTCCAGCATGACGCCCACCATATGCAGACGATACTCCCGGCTCGCACGCACATCCGTGATCGGCGCAATGAGTTCCGGCAGCATCGACTGCGCCTGAGCGATCAGAGCCGCATCGGCCGTCCGGCCTTTCAAAAGCGCCTCCATGGCTGGCGCACGCAGCGGCACAGGCGCAACCGATCCGAAGGCGATGCGTGTTTCACCATTCTCCAACATCAGAATAGCCGTACTGGCCTGCGCGAGGTCTTCGCCTTTATAGCGTCCGAGTTTGAGCCAACAGCCCCCGTGACGTCCCGCCGGTTTTTTCAGCGTAATGCCCGTCAGCACCTCGTCCGATTGCAGCGCCGTTTTGCGCGGCCCGAGAAACCACTCGAGCGCGGAAAGGTCGCGCGTCCCGTTTGGCCCAGCAATCTGCAATGTTGCTTCATACACCAGCAGCACCGGACCCGAATCGTTGCACGGCACTGCCGAGCAAATATTCCCCGCCATGGTCGCCCGATTCCGTACGCCGTTCGACGCAACGCGCCCCGCCATTTCAAACACCAGCGGGAAATCGCGCCGCACGGCGTCGGATTCGAGCAGTTGGTTGAAGGTGACCAGCGCGCCGATCTGCAACACGCCGTCGGCACAGTGCAGCATGTTAAGCTCATCGAGCGCCTTGAGGTCAATCAAGGCCTCCGGTGCGAGCACATCTTCCCGTACCCAGCCGATCAGGTCCGTTCCCCCGGCGAGCACGCGCGCCTTTCCGCCATAGCGGGCGAGCGCGGAAACCACGCCACTCAGGGAGTCCGGGCGTTCATAGTCAAACCGGTGCGCAATGGTCATGAATCACCTCCATCATTTCGGGGGCAGCAATGCCACAATACGACACATCGACGATTCCATCTCGATGCCGCGCAGCGGAAAACAGCCGATCCACACGCGCTGATTGCTGAGCTTTTCGATGTCGCCGCCGATGTTTTCCGCATGAACCAATTTTTTCGGGAAGAGTTTCAAGTGCATCACCTGGTAGTAGATGTCCTGCGGGAAGAGTTCATCCCAGCTCTTTCCGAACTTCTTCTGCACCTTGGCTTCAGCCTCCAGGAACCGCTTGGGATGCCAATCGCGAATGATGGTATTCATAGGATGGTCCGCGCTGCCGCAGTCCACACCGATCCATTTCAACTTCATCTTCAGCGCCCATTTGTGAAACTCGGGATCGGGACCGGGATGCTTCACGAAGTAGCGCACCTCGTCGGAACCCTTCTGATCCCAGGCATATTTATGGTAGCCCGTATTGATGATCAGGATGTCGCCTTTCTTCACCTCCACGCGCTTGGTAATCATTTCGGGCGAATAGAGATCATAGTCGCCCACCTCATCAGAGATATCCGCGATCACGCCGGAGCCAATCCATTCGGCGATCGGCACCTGGCCGATCGAACGCCCGCTAGCGTGAAAATGAATCTCGCCATCCATGTGCGTTCCGACATGGTTGCTGGTGGTGATGATTTGTCCGTTGGCACCCTGCCCCTGATGCGCGCCCGCGATGCGCTTGAAATACTGAATGCCAAGCGGCATGTAGCTCGGCCAGGGCGGCGTGTGAATACTCAGCGGTTGCGTCAGATCGTATACCCGCACGTTATCCATGAACTTCAGGAATTCCTCATTCTTCATTTTCATCCTCCTTTATGTGTTGGCGAACCCTTCATACGCTTTGCGGAACGGCTCAAGTGATGCGCTCAGCACCCCCGCCCCCACCTGCCCGATACCGGGCAGACGATGCGCCACCCCCGTATCGATGAACGGCAGAATGTTTTTCTCGATCACCTTGATCACATCGATCCCCGTGGGCGTCCCCCGGAAATTCAGATAGGGCACCTGATAGACGTTGTTCTCCGTCACCGTGATTTCATACATCTGTTTCGTGTAGCGAATCGCGTCCGATGCGTTGCCGCCCACGAACTGCACAATCGCGGGTGAGGCGGCGATGGCGAACCCGCCGAGCCCGTTCGTCTCCGTGATCGAGCTGTCGCCAATGTCGGGATTGGCATCCTCTTTCGTGAAGCCGGGGAAAAAGAGGGCGTCGGGAACATCGGCAGGACCGGTGAACCATTGGTCGCCCGTACCGGCGAGCTGCACACCAAAATCCGTCCCGTTGCGTGCCATCACCACCACCACGCTGCTGTCCGGAATGTTGCGTGCGGCATCGAGCGTCACCTTGCAGGCAGGCATGGACAGATTCAAAAAAAAGTGATCATTGTTCTGAATGAACTCAAGGACTTTGGCCGCCGATTCAGTATCCGGGGCCGTGCGCACAATGGCCGGGGCCAGCGTACGGTATAGCAGCGAAGTTCCCGCCCGGTTTCGGTTGTGCACCTCATCGCCCATGTGCAACGCCTGCGCGATCAGATTTTTCAAATTGATCGGCCCTGTTTTTTTCAACGCCTTTTTCAGCACCGGGAAAAGGACGTTTTCCATCCATTTCAGGCGCTCGACCACTTCGTCGCTGAACGCGCCATAGCGCAGCACCTTGCCGAGTCCTTCATTCATGGTGCAAAACGCCTGATTGCCGTAGGTCTCGTTGCGCAGCATGAACACGGGCATCGAGGGAGAGACCACGCCCGCCATCGGCCCAACGGTTCCATACTCATGACACGGAGCAAAACAGACCTTGCCCGAAGCCGCCAGCGCCTCCGCCTCCGCCGGGTCGGCAGCCTTGCCTTCGTAAATCAGCGCACCCATGATCGCGCCGCGCATCGGCCCGCACATGCGCTCCCAGGTGATCGGCGGGCCCGCGTGCAAGATTGTATTTTCCGTCATGCCCGGCACCACATCCCGTGCGACGCCCATATCCACCAGCAGCGGCACCCCTTGCAGAATCTTTTCCATCGCCGCCGCATTGGCCGCATCAATCGCCGGGCGACGCTTCTTCAGCCGCGCCGTCGCCTCCGGGCTCACGAGGATCGGCGGCTTCCACTCCACCTGCACCGCCGGCGTATGCACCGAATCCAGTCCTTCCTTGAAAGAGACCAGCCCAATGTTAATCACATTCAATTCCTGTTTAAACAAATCGCCAATGGCCATGTTACACTCCCAATTCCCGAATGATGTTTCCTGCCAGTTTGCACGCCGCCGCATTGGACGACATCACGATTGCGCCCATCGCCTTCAGCGCCGCCGACACACGACTTCTGTTCTGCGGGTCCTGGTCCGTACCGGTCACCGAACAGACCACCAGCGTTTTCCCCACCGCCTCGCGAAGGACCGCATCGAGTTCCTCCACCGGATTCATGTTCGAGCCGTACCCCAACACCACGTCCAGCAGAATCACCGCCGTCTCCGGATCATTTGCCTCTTCGCGTATGCGCTGATTGCGCAGCGAAAAATCAATCATCGGATGCGGACGCCCCACCGTGAATTCATCCTCGCCCAGATCGATCACCGTATTCGCCTCGCTTTGCAGCACATCCTTCATCTCCACCGCACTGCCGGCTGGCGCATTGGAATACAACGGCGTGATCGTATCCTTCCACAGAATCTGCGCCTCGGAACAAAACGTGCCGCCGCTGAAAAGCCCGCGCACATACCGCTGGCCCTGACGGCACTTTGCCGCCTCGGTCTTCGCGAGCGTCTCCAACTCCGCATCCCGCGCGCGAAGACGTTCCGTAACCGTTTCAGTCGGCTCGCCCCGCTCGCTCGCCACGGCTAGCAGCGCCGACGCCTCCAGCGATTCGACCCCCGTATCCGCGCCCAGAAAGAACGAAATGACCGGCTTGGAAAGACCTGCGGCCAGCTTCTGGATTTCGGCCACCACCGATTCGTGTGGCGGCTTGGAAACTAGGAGAATGACCTTCGTTTCCTCGTCGTCGGCCAGTGCGCGCAGCGCATCCAGAAACATGATGCCACCAATCGCCTTTTTCACGTCGCGTCCGCCCGTACCAATCGCCTGAGAAATACCTGCGCCTTCATTAGAAATCAAACAGGTCACCTCTTGCAACCCCGTACCCGACGCAGCCACCACCCCGATCCCGCCGCGTCGCACCACGTTGGCAAACGCCAGCGGCACGCCATTGATAATCGCCGTGCCGCAGTCCGGCCCCATCACCAGCAGGCCCTTTTCATGCGCCACCTGCTTGAGCCGCAGCTCATCCTCGATCGACACATTATCCGAAAAGAGCATCACATGCCGCCCGAGTTCGAGCGCCTTCATCGCCTCGTGCGCCGCATAGCGGCCCGCCACCGAAATCAGCACCATGTTTGCATCGGGAAGCAGATTCACCGCACCCTCGAGGCTCCACGGCGTGACGGCGGTATCGCCCGAGTCACCCTTCTTCAGCGAAGCCGTGAGCAATTCATCCGCCTCAGCGAGCATGGCCGTGGCGACCTCCTCATTCTCCGCCTTCACAGAAATCAGCAAGTCACTGTCCGTCGTGCCGTCAAACAGCTCCTGCCACAGCCCCGACCGTTCGAGAATGCCCGCATTTTCCCGGGTACCCATCACCACGGCCGCATCCACCACGCCGGGCAGCGCCGAGAGTGCCTTGCCCACATTCATGAGCGCCACCGAATCGTAGTACGCTCCCTTTTTGATCTTACCGCAGATACACACTATTCACCTCTTTCCTTCGTTATGTCAAAATCCTCCATCAACGTCATGCACAGGCCCGTCAGCCAATCCGCACCGGACGTGGCGCCTGCCTGCATCACCCGGTCCGCGCAGCGCGTGACTTCCTGGTTCCCGGCCCGCACCAGAGCCTCCACCAAACGCAGATGCGCCTCGCACAGCGCTCCCTCGGCAGCACATTCGATCAGGCTGTCCGCAATCAGATTGTCACTGCGGGCGGCTTCCCGGATACGCGGGACATCCGGGTCCGTCGGTTCGGTGAGCAGTTCACGCCGCATGTGCCTTGCCGTCAGCAGACCCGCAATAAAATCATCGCCCGCCGGCGTCAGGCCACCACCGCAACCGCTCAGCGCATGCACCCCCTCGATCAGCCGACCACCAAAAATCAGATGAACCGCTTCGCACACGCGCCGCACCAACTCCTGCTCGAAGCCAGAACGAAAAGCGGCTTGCCGGCGCGTACTTAAAAGAAAAGCCAGACTCCCCGCCGGCGCGCGCTCCAGCAAAACCTGTTGCAGGATTTCCACATTGGAATAAAAGACATCCGGGTCCCAGTTGGTGATCTGAAATGACGATTGGAAGCGCTTGGTAATATCGTGGGATACGCCATCCAAACAGACGGCCCCTTCCTCAATCCGCAGCGAATGCAGTGGAGGCAAGGCCCCGCGAAGCACTAGATTCAACGGCCCGCCGCCGACAGATTCTTCCACCACCGAGGCCAGACGACCGTCCTGCACAAAGTTGACCACACGATGGAACTGTGAATGCAGCGTATACTCGCCACACTGAATCCGGTCGCCTGTGCTGATCAACATTGGCTCACCTCCGTTTTTTTCCACCTGTACCGTTAAAACCCAACCTGACTTTCGTACCCGGACGCCGTAGAAGAGTATAGGCCAAGAAGCGTAAAAGACAAGGGAACAGCCAAGGAATGAGCTGGGCAAAAATATAAGGACATTGAGGACAATGCCCCTCCCGGGCTTCCGTTCAGTTGCGGCTCGGTTTCGCAGCTCTCGCGTGTCTCGTACTTAAAAATACCATTTATCCACGAATATTAAATCAATCCAATCACGCTTTGTGGACATGGCGCATGGCAGACTGGACGTCCGGATACATCGGGAAGGCGCTATCGAGATGAACCAAATGAAGGGCATTGCGCACCGAGGGCTTTGCATTGACCAGCACCAACTCCCGCCCATGGTCTTCTAACTCCTTTTTAATGGAAAAAAGAAGTCCGAGCCCGCTGGAGTCCACATAATCTACGCCCCCGATATCCAGCACCACTCCTCGCCGCACATGCGTACCACGTGCCAGTTCAATCTCCACGGCACGCGACGGACGCTCCTCCAGACCGTCCATATAAATGATCACCCATTCCGTATCGTTTTCCCTGTTCACAACCCTCACCCCGTCCCAACGAAGTTATCAACTCGCCACACGGACACGCCCACACTGCGGCGTAGTATCCCAACACCCGCCTGAATTGCAAGCCCCAATCTTCCACGTAGCCGTCCGCTCGCCGAGCGGACGGAGGGCCTTCGTAATTCAACAATAAAACATGGCGCTCGGAGAGCACCACGCTACCAAATACACGCATCCCGCCTGCGGCATCCCGTTTATTTGCTCATTCCGTTCTGCCATGCACCCAACCGCGTACCCGCTGTTGTTCACGAACAGAATGGCGGGCGTCAAAGCCCGCCATTCTGTTCGTTTATGAATGTGACCTTCGCGATGTACGGCAGCTCCCGATAATAATTATCGTAATCCAGCCCGTAGCCCACCACGAAGTGGTCATCAATCACAAAGCCCACATAATCCGCCTCGACCGGCACCAGGCGGCGGCTCGGTTTATCCAGCAACGCGCAGGTCCGCACCGTTTTCGCGCCCTTGCTGTAGAGATACTCCTTCGCAAACGTCAGCGTGCGCCCGGTATCCAGAATGTCGTCCACGATGAACACATCGCACCCTTTCACATCCACCGTGAATCCCTTCACCACCTTCACCGTGCCGGACGACTCCGTGCCCGCGCCGTAGCTCTCAAGCGTCGTGAAATCAATCCGCGCATGCACTCCATCGCGGTTCAGTTCGCGCACCAGATCGGCAAAGAACATAAAGCTCCCGCGCAAGATGCCGATCATCACAAACTTCTCCTTGTTACGGCATTCCTCCGCCATTTCCTTCACCATTTCCGCCACACGGGCGCGAATCTGCTCCTCTGTAAAAAGAATATCCTTGATATGATGCGGGTCCATGAATGCCACTCCTTATCTGTTATGTGCCCTGAAAGAGGGCCGAATCAAACCGTTTTTCCCCTCAAAAGCCAATCCCTTTTCTCACTCTTCGTGCACCGAATGCTCCAAATCCTCCAGCGCAATATTGAGCGAATCGGAGCTGATCGCAATTTCGTACAACGAAAACAGGAGGGAGCAAAGAAGTCCCAGCAGGCTCAGCCCGAAAAATACCTCTGCCGGAAGCACCCAATTAAAAAATAGCGCAACCATCGTCAGCGCGCACAGCGTAAAACTCAGCACCCCCAGAAGCTGCATCACTCGAATCAATTGAATCCGTTTGCGCAAATTCAGAATCTGCCGAAGATTTGCCTCGCTCTTTTTTTCCCGATGTTCCGCATGAAGCTGGCGCGTCAACTGTGCCAACACCAAAAACCGGTTGGTATACGCCAACAACAGCAGCGAAATAGCCGGAAACAACAATGCCGGTGTCGTAATATCGATCTGCATAAACCAAACCTCCTGCCCACGCCACGTTTTGTAACCCACCCCACCCGCGCACACAAGCACCGATTAGAAAGAGTGTCGTTCGGCTGGACTGGAACTTTTTTTTACTTTTTTTCCAATCATTGGAAAATAAATCCGGGTAGTTTCCAATCATTGGAAACTTTTTTTCAGATTTTTCCAATCGTTGGAAACTTTTTGAATCCTTTTTCCAATCGTTGGAAAAACTATGAAAGGAGCGGCATCGTGTCCCTGTTGCGAGAAGTCGAGCGGACACTCGGCGAAGAAATTGTTCAAGTCACTGGATGCACCGAACCTGTCAGCGTGGCTTTTGCCTTGGCGCAGGCGCGTCATCATCTGAAGCGGCCCTTCGATCCGGGCTGCATGACCGCCGAGCTGCGGCTTTCGAGCGAAGTCATGCGCAATGCCTCGACGGCGGTGGTTCCCCGCCTGAATCGGCGCGGGCTGCGCAACGCCGCCGCGGCGGGCCTGTGCGCAACCACGCCGGACTTCAATCTCATGCCCTCGGTGGACCTGGAGGCGGCGCGTACGCTGCTGGCCCGACGCGGCTGGCTGAAAGCCGTCACTGCACCGGAGAAGGGCATCTACCTTCATGCCATCCTTCACGCACCCGGCGAAACCGTCTCCGCACTCATTCGCGGGCGACACGACACCATCGCCCAAATCAAACGCAACGGGCGCACGGTCTATAATGGAAAATCACACCACCCCGTACCGCTCACCTTCGCGCAAAGCGTGGAGCTTGCCCGTGTACGCAATCCCGTGCTCGAAGGCATCGCCCGCGATTTTCTGCTCATGCAGGTACGGCGCGATACTTCGCTTCCGCTTGATCGAAGTCTCGCTGCTCTGGTCCGTGCGCGCATGCTCGGTTCTGCCGACCCAATCATGACCATCACCGGCTCCGGCAACCAGGGCATCTTCATCGGCGTTCCATTCTATGAAGCCTACAAAGAGCGCGGCCAAGCCGTACTGCCAGCCGCCCTCTTCGCTCTCCTCACTCAGATTCGTTTGAGCGAAACACACAGCCGCATTTCAGGAGCCTGCGGGCTCGCCTGCAAGGCCGCCCCCGCCCTGGCCGCTGGGCTCGCCTTCGAGCGAGGTGCCAGCGCCGACGAAATTCAACGCCTGATTCAGGACGTCACCTCGCGGCTTCAAGAGATGGATTGCCCCGGCGCGCGCCCCGGTTGCGGCAGTAAGGCCCGGAAGGCCTATCGCACGGTAATGACCTGCTTGCGGCAAACAGGACGCTGAAAGCAACGTGCATTCATCTGGGAGCGGCATCGGCTCGATGCCATTTCTCTTGCCATCCCAGGCAGGCCCGCAAGATGCCCGAATGCGGTAACGTTCATAAAAATAAAAGGACGTTGGGGACAACGTCCCTCCCAATTTCACCCGCCCTACCATGCGCATACGATTCGCGGGACGCTCGCCCTCCAGCAAACACGCGGCATTCACCACAGCGTACCCGCTGTGGTTTCCTAGCAGGATGGCGGGCCAAAGCCCGTCATTCTGCTAGCGAGGAAGCCACGCACAATGCGTCCACTGACCCAACGGCGGTATTCGGCAGTAGAACGGATGTCCGCAATGGGATGCACCTCCTGCATGACGCAAGCTTCGGCTTCGTCCACCAATTTTTCAGTCAGTGTTTTTCCGGTGAGCAGAGCCTCCGTTTCCGGCAGGCGAATCGCCGTGGCCGCCACACTGCCGAGAGCCAGGGCAATCTGTTCCACGATGCCTTTGTGCATCACGATCCGACATGCACCCATCACTTTGGAGATGGCCTGTGCGCCGCGCGTGCCGATCTTGGAAAAGAGTTCGATGCCGCCCTTCGGACAAGGCGTGAGTTCAAAGCGCAGAATCAATTCATCGGGATGCCGATCAATCTTCCGATAATCCAGCAGAAAATCCTTCATCGGAATGCAGCGTTCTCCGGCGAGTGAAGCCGTCACGACACAGGCATCCGCCACCAGCAGCGCGGGCGAGGCATCGCCCGCCGGACTCGCATTGGCCACATTCCCGCCCAGCGTTCCACGACTCTGAATCTGGCGCGCGCCAATCGAAGCGCAGGACGCCACCAGCGCAGGCAGTGCCCCGCGTGTCAGGGCATGATTTCGAATCGCGGCATGGGTCACGCCCGCGCCAATCAAGATGCGCCCATCTTGCTCCGAAATATTTTTCAGTTCCGGCACGGCGCTCAGATCAATGATCTGCTCGGGCATGGGCACCGCTCCGGCCTGCCACTGAACAATCAGGTCCGTTCCACCCGAAAGCAACACCCCGCGGGTGGCTTCATCGCTTAGCAGCGTCAAGGCCTCGCGCAGGGTTTCAGGCTGACGGCAGAGAATATCTTCCAACGTTTTCATACGGTGCTCCGCGTTCCACGTTCCAATTCATCCGCCACCGCGCGGACGGCGTCCACAATTTTTTCATAGCCGGTGCAGCGACACAAATTCCCCGCGTGCGCTTCACGAATTTCCTGCTCGGTCGGACGGCTGTTGCGACTCAACAACGCATACGAGGACATCAGCATACCTGGCGTACAGAATCCGCACTGCACCGACCCTTTCTCGATGTATGCCTTCTGAATGCGGCGACCCAACTCCAGCTTTTCGAGTCCTTCCACCGTGAGAATCTCCGCGCCTTCCGGCACCTGCACGGCAGGCACAATGCAGGAGGTGACGGGTTCGCCATTGATCAGCACCGTACAGGCGCCGCACTCGCCCTCGCCGCATCCTTCCTTTACGCCCGTGAGCCGGAGATCTTCCCGCAGCACGTCGAGCAGACGACGCAACCCTTCAAAGGTTACGGTCTGCTCCACCTCATTGACTACCCATGTTCTCGTGATGGTGTTCATTGATCTTTCGCTCCCTGATAAAGTGTTGCATAGAGATCTTCGGGGCGCATGGGAATGGAGCGCAGGCTGCAGCCGGTGGCCCGGCGGATGGCATTGCCAATGGCCGGCGCAAGGCCGTTCATCGTAATTTCACCAAGGCCCTTGGCACCCGGCGCAAGTTCGCCGCACGGATATTCCAAAAAGTGCAGATCCATTTCCGGCACATCGAGCGCGGTCGGAATGATGTAGGTCTGTAGGCGGTTGGCATCGTAGAGGCCCTTGCGCACCTGCATGGATTCCATGAGCGCGTAGCCGATGGTCTGCACGAGGCCGCCCTGCAACTGACCGATGGAAAGCATGGGATTGATGATGCGGCCCACGTCGTACACCGCCGTGATTTTGCGCAGGTGAATCCGAAGCGTCAACGGGTCCACCTCCACCTCCGCCACGTTGCAGGCCCAAGAGTACGCCGGATAGGCATCGCCCACAAAGTGCTCCTGATCCCAGCGAATGTGCGGCGGCAGTACAAACTGATGCTCCGTCCGCAGCGGTTCCCCTTGGGCCAGCAGCACTTCTGCCACCTCCTCAAAGAGTCGCGCCGCGACGCCTTCCGCAAAAAACCGTCCGTCTTCGAGCCGCACCGATGCTCCTCCGAAACAATGTTTCGAGGCGGTCTCCTCAAGCAGGCGCTTCATTTTATGCCCGGCATGATACAGAATATTGCCCACCACCATCGTGGTACGTGAGGCGACCGTCGGCCCGGAGTCGGGCACCACCCGGGTATCGGGCAGGGGATAAAATACACGCTCAAAGGGAAGGCCTGCCCCCTCGGCGGCCATTTGCGCGAGGACGGTCTTGGCGCCCTGCCCCATTTCCGTGGAGCTGGCGTATATAGTTAGACCAGGGCCGCCGTCGCTCAGCCGCCCGAGTTCGATCGCCGCGCGGCTTCCGAATTTTGCCTCGCCATCACCAGTGAATCCCGCGCCGTGCGCAAAGAACGAAACTCCGATCCCGTACCAGCTTTTCGCGTCGGGGCGACCGTGATCGCAACGGGCCAGCTTCTCGTGGAAGTCCGAGCGCCTGAGCGCTTCCTTCAGGACGGCAGGCGTCCCGACGCTGGTGAGCAGATGCTGCCCCGTCGGCGTGACATCGCCCTCCTGCAAACAATTTTTCAGGCGGAAATCGTCCGGTGCAAGCCCGGCCTGTTCCGCGAGGTCCTCCACATGCGATTCGAGTCCCCAGTAGGCCTGCGGCGCGCCGAATCCGCGAAAGGCTCCGCACGGAAAACTATTGGAGGCATAGACGTAGCCGCGCACGGTCACGTTCTCGCAGCGGTATCCCAGCGCGGCGTGCAGGATGCCGCGATACAGCACCACCGGACTGATCGTCGTGTACGCCCCGCCATCCAGAATCATATCCACTTCCATGGCGGCTATGCTGCCATCCTCAGCCAGGGCCGTGCGGTAGCGGGTCCACGATGGATGGCGCTTCGTGGTGAACAGAATATCCTCGTGTCGGTCATACACCATCTTGACGGGCCGTCCCGCCTTCATCGCCAGGAGTGCGCAATAGCCTCCGGGCAGCGTGGGAAATTCCTCTTTGCCGCCGAACGCGCCGCCAGTCACCGTCTGTTCCACGCGGATTTTTTCCAGCGGAAGATTCAGGGCCTTCATCAATTCCGGGGCCACATAATAGGGACACTGAATACTGCCCCGGATATAGACCCCGCCACCTTCCATCGGCTCGGCGGCCATGCTCTGCGGCTCGATGTAAAGCTGCTCCTGGAAACCCGTCCAGTATTCCCCTTCCAAGACCTTCCCGGAATCCGCCAGCACCTTCTCGGCGTCGCCTCTGCGAATCTCTTTCTTTTCCAGCAGACGCAGCGAATCGGCCCAGCCCGTCTTGTGTCGCTCCACCATCTCCTGAATGCTTTGGATGGCGGGTAGCTCCTCGACCTCGGCGCGGACATGGCGTACGGCCTCGCGAGCCAGCGCCTTGCTTGGCGCGGCAATCAATGCCAGCGGTTCCCCCTGATATTGAATTTGATCAAAGGCCAAAAAAGGCATATCCAGTCCGGTCATATCCACGATGTTCTCACCCGGAATATCCTCGGGCGTCACCGTCACCACCTGCGTCCAATCAAACGACTCGTCAAAATGCAGGCCGCGCAGCTTGCCGCACGGCACAGGCGCGCGGACTACATCGGCATACCATACGCCGGGCATGGGCAGATCATCCAGATACTGCGCTTTGCCGCGCACTTTGTCTTCGGCATCGGAACGCGTCACACTGTGCCCGATGATGCGGAAAGAACTCTCGGATTGCTGAGTCATGAATACTCTCCAAAGATGAAAAAAACACCGACGATCATCTTACGGGTTGGCCGGAACATTACAACCCATACCCCGATATTATTACCAACAAGCACGCTTTTGTTTATCGAATAGCGGTCAGGATTTTTTCACCTCTAGGACGGCCACAAAATTGGTCGTTCCCGCCAGCCCCTGCGGGATACCTGCCGTCACGACAACCTGTTGACCCTCCTGCAGCAAATTCAATTCCAGCAGGCGGTTAAACGCCTCGCGTATCATCTGGTCGGTGTGGTCCACTGATTGTTTCAGCACGGGTGTTACCCCCCAGACCAGCGCCAGCCTGCGATAGGTTTCCACCGACGGGGTCGGTGCCAAAATCGGCTGCGCCGGACGAAACCGCGCCACCTGCCGGGCCGTCGTACCGGTCACCGTCGTCGCCACAATGGCTGCTACGCCGAGGCTCTCGGCCATCCTGCACGCCGCCTGCGAAACGGAATGCGCCACATCCGAGTCCTCGTTCATGATCTGCCCGGAAAACCACTTCTTATAAGGGAAGTGCTCTTCCACATCTTTGGCGATACGGGCCATCGCCTGCACCGCCTGCACCGGATAGGAGCCCATCGCGCTTTCCTCCGAGAGCATCACCGCGTCGGTTCCATCCAGAATAGCATTGGCCACATCGTTCACCTCCGCGCGCGTGGGGCGCGGACTGTTCACCATGGATTCGAGCATCTGCGTGGCCGTGATCACCGGCTTCGAGGCCCGGTTCGCGCGGGCAATGATATCCTTCTGCGCACGCGGCACCCGTTCGAAGGGCAGCTCCACCCCCAAGTCACCGCGCGCCACCATAATACCATCCACCTCCGCCAGAATTTCATCCAGATGCTCCAGCGCCTCCGGCTTTTCGATTTTGGCAATCAGCGGGGTCGTTTGGCCACCCTCGCGCAGCAAGCTGCGAACCAGGCGTACGTCGTCTGCTGTCCGCACAAAGGAAAGGGCCACATAATCCACGCCGCATTCCCAGCCAAACTGCAAATCCACCCGGTCTTTTTCGGTCAGAATGGGAATCCCGGTACTGCGCGTGGGCAGGTTAATGCCCTTGCGCGAATTGAGTGAGCCGCCGGTAATCACGCGGCACTCGATATCCTCGGCACCGGTTTTTTCCACCGACAGTTCGAGCATGCCATCGGCCAGCAAAAGCGTATCACCCACCTGCACAAAAGACGGCAATTCCCGAAAATTCACGGACACTTCCCGCTCGTTCCCAGGCACCTCGCGTGAAGTCAGCACAAAAAGATCGCCGGGCGCCAGCGTCACCGGACCATTTTCAATCACGCCAATCCGTATCTTTGGCCCGGCGATGTCCTGCAGAATCGCCACAGGTGTGCCGAGACGCTCGGAAACCGACCGGATCGTACGAATCACTTCGCCATGCTCTTCGTGCGTTCCGTGCGAAAAATTCAAGCGGGCCACATTCATGCCCGCCCGAATCAATTTTTCAATCACCGCTTCCGTATTGGAAGCCGGCCCAATGGTGCACACAATTTTTGTCCGCTTCATCCACTCCTCCATCTTTCAACCACCCTAGCAGGCTGGCGGGCTTTAGGCCCGCCATCCTGCTAGCCAACAACAGCGGCTACGCTGTTGTGCCTTGGCATCGTTGACTTGGCCAGATATACTGAACACACAACTTCTTCATACAAGAAATAATTGGGCTTTAAACACCTTTAGTCCGACTGATTGTTAGGTGCTCTTGGCGGAAACCTGCGGCACCGTAAAGTAAAAAGAGGTGCCCTGCCCTTCTTTGGATTCAACCCAGACCTCTCCGCCTCCGCGTTCCACAATTTTTTTCACCAGCGCAAGACCCATGCCGCACGAGGCACCGTCGTCTGTACGATCCGCCCGGTTAAACATCTTGAAAATTTCCCGGTGATAACGTTCGGAAATGCCCTGCCCATCGTCCCGCACACAGAATACCCAGTCCGTGGCGCGTTTCTCGCAGAACACATCAATATGCCCCTGCCCGCTTCCCATGTATTTCACGGCATTGGAAATCAGATTCTGAAACACCTGATGAAGTTGGGCCTGATCATAAATCACGGAAGGCAGATCCTCCGCCACAGTCACCGAAAGGCCTTTCGGTATCTCGATGAATTCCAGCACCTCGCCCACCAATTGCCGCGTGCTCAGCAGCACCGATTCGCCTTCGCGCTTGCCCATGCGCGAGTACCGCAGAATGCCGTGCAACAAACGACCAAGGCGAAGCACCCGTTCCAGCGCCTTTTGCAGCTTGTCGAGTGCATCCTCGGGCAGTTCCTTGCGATATTGACGAATCACCACCTCCAGCAGCAGCGTCACCCCTTGCAGCGGCGAGGTCAAATCATGCGCCATCACGTCCGCGAACTCCGTCAAATCTTTGTTCGCCCGTTCGAGTTGGACATTGGCTTTCTCGAGCCGATTGAGCAGCCCTCGGTTCTCCAGCGCCAACGCCAGATAGCGCGTGAAGCGCCGCAGGTCTTCGCGCGTCTCCTCGGGTACCACCCGCCCGCTCTCGAGATTATCCACTGAGATGCCGCCCAGCAAATGTCCATGCGCACGCAGGGCCACAAAAAAACAGTTCTTCACCTGGGCCATGAAGGTATCTTCTGGGAAGGCGGCGGAAAAATCTTCGTAGAAAAACTCATCCCCCTCGCCGCGTTCCGCGCGGTAGATCGGATGCTTTGGATTACGGGGCATGTTGAGATTGTGCTCATCGCGCAGGACGCCAGAAGTATCCGTACCGAACACGCCGTGCCAGACCTTTTTTTCATGGTCGTAAAGAAAGATGCCCGCCCGATCGAGACCGATCTCGTGGCGGATAATGTGTACGGCATTTTTCAGGATGGCATCGAGATCGCGCGTTTCCGCAAACTGCTGTGCGCAAACCGCAATGGCGGCATTCAAGGCCTGCCTGCCCTCTGTTTCACTCTGCTGCTGCTTCATCTCCCGGCCCTCCGGCGACAACGCCCCGCCACGAGACCTGTCGCCCATCAATGCAGGCACTATAGGCCCTCCCCGCGCTACGGGCAAGCTAAAGACGCCGCAGCAAAAGGGATTGAAACCGGCGTCTGCATCGCTTCATTCTCATAAATATCCAGATGCAGCAAATCCGACAGCAGGGCATAGACCCGCCCTGGCTTGCCATCCGCCACCGGCTTGCCATCGAACTGAACCACCGCCGTCACATCACGCGTGGTTCCGAACACCAGGATTTCACTCGCCTCGTGCATCCGAGGCGCCGTGATATCCGCATAGCGAACAGCCTTCAGTCCGCCCTCCCGAACCAGGACCTCCGCCAATTCCAACACTCGGAGCATCGTGGTCCCCGCCAAAATACGGCCCATATTCGGCACCAGAAGCACCCCCTCCTTCGTCACCATACCGATATTCTCTGTGGCGCATTCCGTCAGAAATCCCGCCTCATCGAACCCCGCCATGAAATCCGCACCACAATCCACGGCCTCACGCGCCATCAGCACATTCGGTAGATAATTGCAGCTCTTGATCTGGGCGAAAAAGGTGTTCTTCGGGGGCACCCGACTGATCTCCACGCGTGCGCCCGCCGGATGCTTCACCATGAAGGAAGCGCCCAGCTTGTACGACAAGACATACACCTGCGCCTCGGGGCATTCATACGGATTCGCGCCGAGCCCGCCCGGCCCGCGCGTCACCAGAACACGCACACAACAATCCGGCTGCCCCCCCGCCTGAATCGTCTCGATCACCAACGCCGCCAGAACCTCCCGCGATGCCGGAATTGCAAGCTGCAACGCCTCTGCCGATTTATACAGCCGCTCCAGGTGCGAACGAAGATTGTAGATTTTCCCGTGAACGCACTTCACGCTCTCGAACACGCCGTCGCCCCGATGCACCACATGATCATCCATCGGCAGCAGCATCAGCACCGGGTCCGTCACGATACCCCCGTACAGACTCGAATACATCGCATAATAATCCGCGTGATACGCCTGCCTTTTCGACTCAAGGCACTGTACAAAATTTTCCGCACCGATCCGTTCCGTTTTCATTCTGTCGTTTCCTTTGCTAAAAGAGGCAATGTGGCGCAGCCGTCCGGCGGTTTCAATCCAATTCCGTCATCCTGCGAGCCATCATCTTATCCTGCTGGAGAACGAGCGTCCCGCGAGCCGTGCGGAGAGTGAGGCATTCCGGGAGGGCCCGTGTCCCCACGGGCCAAGCGGATGGTGAGCACGCAGAGCAAGAGAAATAAGGATCGATCTGGAAAAAACAAAAGGACGTTGAGGACAACGTCCCTCCCAAGTTTGCGCCCATTCGCGTTCATTTGCGGTTCTTTTTTCGCGGCATTCTTCTCTTTTTTGTCGTCTTGTCTTCGTGCCTTTGCAGCTTTGTGCGCGATGGGTTCCTAGGCGGTCAACTTCCGGCATAGGTGACGGCATCTTGCACGGAAGCAATTTCGATAAAACCATTCGCGGGCTTTTCAAACAGCCCGCTTTTAATCACGGCCTCTTCCAAGCGCAGAGCCACCGCACGCGTAACAATCAACTCGCAGCATTCCCGGGCGCAGGAGGCCAACGCCGCCTCTTCCAGGCCGGGGCTGTCGAGGGTCTTCTTCATACGACGGGAAAGACGCGACAGTGTCGCTCCGCTCGCCCCGGCTTCCATTGCCGCCTGAACCGCCGGGCCGCCTGTACCACTTTCGCAGACCAGCGAAAAACGGACCATGCCGCCGTGCTCCGGCGGACGGGCGGCGTGATGCCGGCGGGCGGCGGCCGAGATGCGGCGCCAGTCCGTCGATCCACGCAATTGATCGAGCGTGCTGATCACCTGTTCCATGGAAGCCACATGCCTGCGACGATCCAGATTCATCTGCGTATTGACCGCCAGAGCCCGAACCGGCGTTCGCGACAAAAACCCCTGCCCCGCCTGATTCAGACCCGCCGTCCGCACCGCCACATCCACCACCAGATCAGAATCGTTGGACGGCACCAGAAAGCGAAAGAGTTCCTTTTCCTGCGGGATGGTAATACGCAGCAGACCGAGCCGATCGCGCAGGCCCATGCCCTCGCCATAACTAATCACCGGCACACCCAGCCCCATATCGAGTATGGTGCGTGCGAGTTCTTCGCCGCGCCCGCGCTGTACGATGCAGAATATCATATCATAAGGCGCGGTCTGCAAACGGCTCTCGAGCACCCAGTCCGGCGGTTCCGAGCAGAGATTCGAATCCTCCCAGAAGTGGAGGTCTTCCCCCATCAGCACCACATCCTGCGCGCAGACACTCCCGCGGCCCGGAAGAAATAAATCCGCCGCGCCCGCCAGCCGGACCATGGCCGCCCGTTCGTATTCACGCGGCACATAGAAACGAAACACCTCGGCAGGCGACTCCAGCATCGTGGAACGCCGTGCGAACGGCAACCAGGCCGAACGCGCCTTCAGCGCCACCTGCTTTCCACGTTCGGAATAGGTTTCCAGCAGACCCATCCGATCAACCTCCGCCTCGATCCTTTCCGAGATACGTACATCGGCAATACAGGTAATTTTTGAAGCCTCGATCCGCTTCATGACTTCACCTCCTGTTTCTCCAGCGGCAGGGGCTCCTTTGGGGCCGCCGAATAATCGCGGTCCAGCCGGCTGCGTCGGGCGGAGAGGATAAAGCCGGAAAGCAGCACGGAAATAATCGGCATCACCGATGCCATGCTCACCACCCCAAAAGCCTCCGCCACGCCCGCCCGCTGGCCGATGCCCAGTCCTGCGGCAATCACCAGCGGCACGGTGATGGGGCCCGTGGTGACGCCGGCGCTGTCCCAGGCAATGGTGGTAATGTCCTCCGAGGAAAACCACGTCAGCACCAGTGCCACCAGATACGTTCCCGCCAGCATCGGCACCAGCGGCCACGCAAAGAGAATGCGCCCGAAGCCCAGGACCATCCCCATGCCAACGCCCGCCGCCACCGCGCAAATCAAAAACGAACGCTTAAAGGTTCCCGTGGTTACTTCCTCAAGCGTAATCCCCAGGGCATTCAGCGAAGGTTCCGCCACCGTCGCCCCCACGCCCATCACAAACACAAACACCAGGACCAGCGCATAGCCCCAAAATGCCTCATCGCCGGCCACCGGCTGCACCTCCGGAACATACCTATATTCCGCCTTCGTCGCATTATACCGATCCCGATAAAACGGAACAAAACGTGGCCCGCTCTGCGCCGCCATCGGCAGATACTCCGCCATCGAACCATCCGGACGCACCGCACGAATCAGCAGCGGCTCCTGCACATTCTGATAAAGCACTTCTTTATCCGGGCGCTCCGTCACCTCCCACGCACGCGGCAGGGAGCGCCCAGACTGATTGCCCAGACTCGAAAGCCCCCGGTCCATGCCGTAGCTGAACAGCAACATGCCCAAGATGCTGAACACCAGTCCCAGGGCCACCTCATCCGCATGAGGCAGCCGGTCGCGCACCACCACCAGCAGCACAAAAAGCAGTACGAACGCCAGCGGCAAAATGGCCTTGAAAGCATTGATCAGGAGCGTCCGCATGACCGAATGAGGTACACGAATCCGTTGATGTGGGCGGGACAGTGGAGCCTCCCGCACGGGCCCGAAACGCTGTTCCACCTGCTCCGGCGTCATCTCGCGTGCCGCCAGCGCCCGAAGTTCTTCTTCTCCCCCGGCAACTTGTTCGGAGAGTTCATGCCGCTCCGGCGAGAAAAATTCCGCCGCCGTTCCGGGCATTGGAAAATGCGGCGCAAGCACCACCCCCAGCAGCAGCACCATGATCACCGGCAGTGCCGAAGCGAACGTCACCACGCCGAGGCCGCCCGATGGCTCATCCCCGCGTCCCGCAATACGCGAAACCCCCAACCCCAGCGCAATCACCAGAGGCACCGTCACCGGCCCGGTAGTCACACCTCCCGAGTCCCAAGCCAGACCGACAATCGCCGCCGAACGCGGGTCGCGGGAGACCCACCAGGAAAGCCCCAACAAAAGAGGGATTGTAATAAAGAGAAACGGCTTGAGACTCCACGCCTTCATCGCGCGAAAGACCCCCGCCACCACCGCTAGGCCGACCCCAACAGCCACCATACCCACCAGCAACGAACTCCCGTCGTTCAACAGATAATACAGCAGCGGCGTCCGCCACGGGAGCGTGGCGCTGCCCTGCGCCTTAAGAAAACCCATCGCCGGCTCCGCATACGTCGCCGTAATCCCCAGAACAATGGAAAAAGCCACCAGTACGCCCAAGCCGGCACGTGCCGGCAAGCGCAGCCCGCACCGCTCGCCCAGCGGCATGATCGCAAGAAAAAGACCTTCCATAAAAAAGGCCAAGCCGCACACCACCGCCAGAATACCCAGCGCGATATGCGCGAAATCCACGATAGGCGCCCGCAGCACAAAAAGCTGAAACAACGCCAAATAGGCGGTAATAAACGCCACCGCCCGCACCTGGCGCGCCAATCGCTCCTTCGCATACATCCAGACCAGCGAGCATTTACGCCGGAATGGAATATGCACTCTCATCCCGGCCTGCATTGAATCCGCCACATCCGCCTCCTGTTTCCGACTGCCATGTGATGTCCATTAAACAGGCGATGTACCACAACCCTCCACGCGGTTCAATCACCATGCACAGGCATCGAGGCGCAAATGCACCCTTTTGACAAAACACCTCCCTTGCCCACATCAAAAAAGAGCCGTATAAGACCCATGGACACGGGGTATCACTGCGGCTCCGTTCAACAAAAGGAGGGATTATGAATGTGATTTTCCGAACCATCGTGCTGCTGGTAATTTCCAACACCTTCATGACATTCGCATGGTATGCCCACTTGAAGAACCTCGGGCACAAGCCTTGGGTAATCGCAGCGCTGGTGAGTTGGGGCATTGCTCTATTTGAATACCTGTTTCAGGTCCCTGCCAATCGGATTGGATATGGCGCCCTGACTTTATCGCAATTGAAGATTATTCAGGAGGTCATCTCCCTGTCGGTCTTCGTCCCATTTGCCATCTTCTACATGCGGCAATCCTGGTCTTGGAACTACCTCTGGGCCGCCTTCTGTCTTCTTGGCGCAGTGTTCTTCATGTTCAGGGACCCGACCACAACAAAAGCCGAACCATCTCCTCCGGCCTATCATAGCAAAGCCGCCGACGACCTTCCTGCACATGCCGAGGAGTGACGTTAGTTCAGCTCGTCGAGCGTCAGTGAGAAGCTGGGCGTAAAGGTTTCCACGAAATAGGTCACTTCGGGGAGATTCATTTTCATGAGCGAGGCCATGATGGAGCGTTCCGCCTTCTGGAATCCGTTGTTGCCGGCCTGTAATTCTTCGAGGCATTTCAGGTAGGCGCACAGTTTATCCGCCGCCTTGACGAGTTGGTGCAGCTCCGCATCCCCCTCCGCCGCGAAAAAAAGGTCCCGGTATTCCTCGGCGATTTCCTTCGGGATCATCTGAAAGATTTTCTCGGCGGCCAGGTGCTCGATTTTCTTGTATTCTTTTTTGATTTCCGGATTGAAGCACTTGATGGGCGTGGCCAGATCGCCGGTGATGACCTCGCTGCAATCGTGATACATCGCCAACAGGGCTGTACGGTTGGCATCCACCTGGCCTCCGAATTTTTTATTGCGCAGCACCGCCAGCGCATGGGCCACCATGGCCACCTGCAAGCTGTGCTCCTGAATATTTTCCGGCAGGGTGTTGCGCATCAACCCCCAGCGTTGAATGTATTTCATCCGCGATAAATAAGAAAAAAAATGACTCATGCCACGCTCCCGTTTTCGTGTTGGTTGCAAAGCGCGGCATCCTAGCACACACGCCACACGGGGGAAGCCAAAAATACCGACGGGCAACGTGCCGGAATCACCAATGGGGCTGATTGCCGATTTCCACGCCGGTCACGTCGTCGGCATCCATGATGGCCATAAAGGCGTTGACGTCTTCCTGAAGCACGGCGCGCTTTACCGCAGAGGTTTTTTTGCGGGGGATGACCGTGTAGAGGATCGTTTTTTCGGTTCCCTTGTAGGCACCGTATCCGTTGATCAGCGTCACGCCGCACAAATGTTTGTGCTTCAGGGCGTCTGCAATGGCGTTCCATCTTTCGGAGATGATCAGGACAGCCTGTCTCTTGGAGAGTCCGTGGAAGGCCATATTGGTGGCCTGCATGCTGACAACAATGTACACAAACGTATAGAGCACCAGGTGCAACGGAAACATCAGGAGCGAGAGAATCAGAATAAGCGCGTTGATGATCATCGAACCATGGCCCAAGGTAACGTTAAAATATTTGTACAGAATAACGCAGATGATTTCCACGCCCCCACACGAACCGTACGACCGAAGAAGAATCGCCGTACCCACCCCCGAAATCGCTCCGGCAATCGCCGCACTCAGCATCATGTCGTCCACCTTCGGCACATAGGTGACCAGATTCAGCATGAACGTATAGATCACCATCCCCAGGATGGAGTAGAGCACAAAGCGAAGGCTCACATAGCGCCAACCCAGGACAAAAACCGGAACATTGATAATGAAATATATCAAGCCCATGGAACAAATCGGATATTTATAGTAGATCAGGAGCGCAAGCCCGGTGAATCCGCGTGCCGCGAACCCGTGTGGAAACAGGAAACACTTGACGGCCACCACACAAATAAAACCCCCGACGGAAAGCAGCATCAACTGTTTTAAAAAATCCGCCATTTTACGCTTCATCAGATATCTCCATCTTTTAATCGCCGGGTCAGAGCACGGGCCGGACGCACGGTGCCTTCACCGGAACCACGTCCGTCTGCCTGTCGGGTTTCTTCTTGCACTTCTTTGTCACGCGTTGTGCTTATGGCTCTTTGGGGTCCAGTACGTCCAGCACTTCCGCAGGAGAATTTGCCTTCAACAAGTCCTCGCGCACGCCCGTGCGCAACATGCGGTGAGCGATCTTACCCAGGACGGACAGGTATTCGTCGCAGAAACCATCCGAGGTGATGAACAGGAAGAAGAAGTGGGTCAGGCTTCCATCCTCGGCACCATAGGCCATCCCCTCAGGGCAGATGGCCATACTGGCGGCCATGCCGTGAAATCCCGGCAGCCGTATATGCGGAAAGGCCGCATCGCATCCGACTGCGGTGGTCATCATCCGTTCTCTGCGAAGGGCGCGTTCAACGAGGTCCGGCAGGGCGGAAAGCGGGGCTTGGTTGTGCCGTACGAGTGCATTCACGAGCGTCTCGACAATTTCCCGCTTATCGACGGGCTGTATGTCGGTTTGTATCAACTGTCCCCAGAAGACATTGCGCAGTGTAATGAGTTGCGGGCGGCGGGCGTGCAACAGGATGAGCGGCCCATTTATTTTAGCCGCCACGGCGGCTGGGATGGAATTCGCAAACCCGCCGGACGTGTCAAACAAGCCGGGAGTGCCCATGACCAGCAAATCTTCTTCTGTGACATAGTGAGCAATTCCCTCGGCAATGTCTCTTGTCGCAACCTGCTCGATATCGCGTATGCCCAACAGGTGCGAGGTCCAGTTTTCAACCACACCTTCCCGCTCCATATATTCCTGTTCCGTGCCTGCCTCCGCATCACCCTGACGAACCAGACGAACAATCTTTATAGGAATATTCAGTGCCTCACTGATTTCTTTGGCCACCCACATCTGCTGAAGGGTGTGCGGGCCGCCTGCCGTGGCCACCACCACGCGGCGAATATGCTCGAAGCCCGACTGCCGCACGTCTCTGGCAATCCGGTTGACGCTTCATTCACCGTGTGCTATATATCCCGGCGCTTGAGCGTGAGTTTCTTTAACGCAAAAGAAGGCGTTTCGCAATCTTAACCGGGAGAATACGGCGTGTGGGTTGTTCTGACAGCTTTGTTATTCGCGATGACCGCCCTCTTGATCGGCGCGGCATTCTGCGCGGCTCGTCTCCGCCGAGAAAATGACCGACTGCGGAATGCGACGCGGGACGAGACTCTCCAACGGGCCCAACTAGCCGAAGCCATGGAACGCACCCGTCAACTCCGTACGGTGGGCCTGCTCTGCAATGGCGTGACCCACGATTTCAATAACTCCCTCACCGCCATTCTCGGCTACAGCGACATGGCACGAGAACAACTCGCCGACCGACCCGATCTGATCACCATGATGAAAGAAATCAGCAAGGCCGGACAAAACGCGCGCGACGTCACCCGCCGCCTACTCGGCTTCAGCCGCCACACCAAGGTCGAAGTTCAGCTTCTCCCCCTCGCGCTCGTGCTGCGCGACCTGCATAATCTACTGCGTGCAGCCACTCCGTCTTTTGTGGAAATAAAATCTCTCGTAGTCCAGGAAGAGGGATACTTGCTGGTCGATTTCAACCAACTCCTGAAGGCACTGATCGCCCTTTCCGCCTTTTTCGTCGACCGGATGAAGGGGCAAGAACGAGGCCTCATCACGCTGGACTTCAGCCTGAACGTGGACGGCGAAACACGCCAACGCCACCACCTGGCCGATGAAGAATGCCTTGCCTTAACGCTTTCCGCCAAACTGGACGGGCTTTCGCCCAACGTGTGCAGCGAACTGTTCACGCCCTTTTCACCGGTGCATCGGGAATCCCCGGACGGCGGGCTGGACCTAGCGGCCACACCGAACCTCCTAGCCGAGATGAAGGGAGCCATACAGGCGGACCTCCTGCCGGGAACCGGACTCTCCTTCACCCTGTATTTGCCCTGTCGGACAAACCAGTCCGTCTGATACCAAAGCCGGTTCCCCGCGACCCAATTGACGTTGGTTGATTCTGCAAGGACTGATTCCCGATTGATCGTTGGGTGCCAACCCGCTTTGGTTAAAATCGCTATCACGATTTGGAATATCCGGCGGAGAAGCCACGAAACAGAAAGAGCCCTTACGATAAGAATGGCAGATGAAAAGCCCTGGTCTTCAGAACCTCGATCAATTCCTGATCCGACGCCGCCGGGCGGTCCAGTTCGATGTAACCATAGCCCACGCGATCCCTGTGATGCGCATCGGAACAGTACACCGTGGCGCAACCGACTCGCTCGATCAAGGCGCGAATGCGCGGGTGGAGTTCATCCCGGATATTCCCGGAGCGGAGTTCAATGGCATCAGGCGGCAGCTTTTCCACATCGATGGAAAGATCGTGAAAACGATAGGGGTGAGCCAGAATCAGACAGGCTCCCGCTGCACGTACAAAGGCGTGCAGCTCCGCATACGACCACGTCTTGGATTCAAGGCGCGGGTCCGGCAAGCCGTGCACCAACACATGCTCATCCTCCAGCGTGGTCACCTCGATCCCCGTGAACAAATGAAACGGCGCATGTCGCTCGCGTAGGCGCATCATCTCCCCCCGCGAGACCAGCCGATCATGATCCGAAATGGCGACACCGTCCAAGCCCGCAGCGCGTGCGGCCCGAATCATATCCTCAGCGTAGTGAGCGGCACATCCCGACCGCTCCTTCGTGTGCATGTGCAGATCAATCTTCATCAAAAAACAAATCCGATCCCCTCAGCGTTCACCGCCACCGGCGAAGAACCCAGAACGAGTACCGGACTCGCCCCTTCCGCCGGAGAAGCCGAAGCGCCCTCCTCATCGCGCGAAAAACGCGGCGCCCCCTCCAGAGAGGTATATCTGTAATCATCCAGGTCCGACTTGAAGCCCAACCAGAGCAGCACCCCGACCACCACCACGAACAGTCCGATCAATGCCCCCTTGTTCACATTCGAATCATCCTCGGCACGCGCCGCCGGAAAAGGAAGCGTGAAAAACAAAACCATCGCCAACAGACATGCCGTGCCCGAATATAAAAACCTGCTCATTAAAACGCTCCAAAGAAGATGCTCGAGAACGAGGTGATGGGCGTAGACTCGCGTATGTCATCCAGCGTGGCTATCGCCTCCTCCACCAACACCTTGATTTCATTGTAGAGGCCATCATCCTTCGACAGCTTGCCCAGGGTGCCCTCACCCTTTGCCAGCCGATCACTGACCTCCATCAAGTTGCTGGAAATCGTGGACACATCCGTATACAGCGAGTCCTCGACCAACAGCTTGCCGATCGTCCCGCGGCCACCCGCCAAATCCCCCGTGATCTTTTTCAGATCGGCGGAGATGCCCTTGATTTCGTCATAGAGGCCGTCATCTGCCAGCAGCTTGCCAAGCGTCCCGCGCCCCTCCGCCAGATCGGCACTGACCGCATCCAGATTGGACGCCACGGAGTCTAGTTTGTTATAGAGGTCATCCTGCATAAACAGCTTGCCCAAGGTGCCACGACCTTCTATCAGATTATCTCCGAGTACCTTCAGATTCTCCGACACCTCTCGGATATTCACCACCGCCATCTCCAGATTGGTGAGAATGCCACCTTCCCCCAAGGAGCGTTTGACCATGGAGAACGTATCCGAGGCATCGGCAATCAGGCTGATCGGCTTGGCCCCACGCATAATGGTATCGCGAGGCACGACGGGCTTATCCTCACTGCCTTCATCCAGACTCAGATAGTGCCCTCCCAGCACCGACGCAGCATCGATCTTTATCTGATAGTCCTCATAAAACTCCACAGGATACTCCAAGCTCGCACTCACCAATATCCCATTGCTGGTAATCGTCAGCGACTTCACCACGCCGATCTTCACGCCGCGATACAGCACATTGTCGCCATCCGAAAGCCCCATGACATCCCGAAATGTCACCTGTAGCGGATAGTAGGTGCGGAAGATGTTTTCCCGGCTGAGGATGATCGTAAACACCCCCAACGCCAGCAGGATCATGAACATCACCACACCGACGGTCACTTCCACGGTCAACTCGCGCATTCTGCTTCTTTTCATAACTCAACCTCACATCACGACGGATGGGTTTCCCAATCCGGTTTCTTGGTTATAAAATTCGCATCCAGAAAATCACGCACCGCCGGATGCTTCGAACGAATGAACTCCTGCGGCGTCGAGATCTCCACCATCTTGCCCTGCTCCAGCAGGGCGATCCGCGTGCCGATGGACAACGCGCTGTGCAAATCGTGCGTCACCACCACGCTGGTCACACCCAACTTCACGCGAAGGCTTTCAATCAGCGCATCAATCGTCCGCGAGGTCATCGGGTCCAGGCCCGAAGTGGGCTCGTCATAGAGAATGATCTCCGGATCCGTAATGATCGCGCGGGCCAGCCCCACACGCTTCTGCATACCTCCTGAAAGATCGCTCGGGTGCTTGTGAAACACATCCGTCAGCTCCACCAGCTTCAGCTTCTCCTCCGCCAGGCGGTCCACTTCCTCCTGCGGCATGTCGCTGCCCTGGTGCAGCGGAAGCCCCACATTATCGCCCGCCGTCAGCCATTGCAGCAGGGCCGAGCCCTGAAACAGCAGGCCGAACCGCAGACGTATGCGCGACAACTCACTACCCCGTGCCTCGCTGACCAGATCATCGCCGATCCAGACGTTGCCCTCGTCCGGCGTCAGCAGGCGCACCATGTGCTTGATCGTTACGCTCTTTCCCATTCCCGAGCGCCCAATGATCACAAACGTCTCACCCTTCTCAATCTCAAACGAGAGATCATCCAGCACCTTCTTGGTGCCGAACTGTTTGCTGACATGCTCAAAGCGTATCATTTATAGAACACCCTTGTAATGACGTAGCCCAAAACCAGAATCGTCAGAAACGAAACAATCACCGTCTTGCGCGTCGCGCGCCCGACCCCCACCGCACCGTCCTTCGTGCAGAATCCCTGATGGCACGACACCGCCGTAATGACCACGCCGAACACCATCGCCTTGAACAGCCCCACATACAAATCCTTGTTGTGCGCAAAGGCCACCGCATTATCGAAATAGGCCCGAAAGGAGACGCCAAGTTGTGTCTTACCCACAATGGCCCCCCCGATAATCCCGATGATATCCGTATATACCGTCAACAGCGGCATCATCACAACCAACGCAACCAGACGCGGCATCACCAAAAAACGAACCGGGCTGATCGACATGATTTCCAGCGCCGAAACCTCCTCCGACACCGTCATCGTCCCCAATTGCGCCGCAATCGCCGACCCCACGCTTGCCGCCACAATTAGCGCTGTCATGAACGGCCCCATCTCGCGCGTCAGCGAAACACAGACCGCCGTGCCAATGTTCACCTGCTGCGAAAACCGGCGCAATTCCAGCCCAGTCTGCAACGCCAGAATCATCCCCGTAAACAACGCCACCACCGTAATCACACCCAGGCTCTTCACGCCGGTGATATACAATTGATACATCACATCAAACCGGCTGCGCTTGGAGAACATCGTCCGCATGTGCAGAAAGGCCTCCCCCGTCATCAGCAGCGCGCGACCGCTCTCCCGACAGGAAAGCAGCACCGCCCGCCCCAGCCGCGCAAAGACATTGGGTGTTTCCGGCAAAAACTCAGGTTCTCTGGTAATAATCACTCCATCGCTCGCTTTCCACCGAAGGTGATCAAATACAAAAATCGATAACGGCGAATCCCCTGTTCGCGCTTATAACCTATCAGTCCCTTCAAAAAAGACCATTCTTTTTTGCCACCGTTGATCTCCTCATCGCGCTCATAATCATACAGCGGGAAAAGGGCATTATAGCGGCGCTCCGTGCCCTTGCGCTGCTGACGGTAGAGCCCCCACAGGACTTCCGTATCGTACCCCTTATCCGCCACCACCGTATGCGAAAAGAGCGTCCAGAACGGTGCCCACGAAAGCAGCTCCCCCTGATGATCCCGAAACGGCCACAGCTCCAGCACCCGCGTCTGACGCACCTCCTTGTCGCGACGATACGTGAACAGCGGCCAAACCTTCGCATAGCGGTGCGTGATTTCGCCCGGCGAACCATCCGCCTTCTTCTGCGTCATGTGGTCCCAAATAAAAAACGGCACCAACTGAAAACCCCACACCCGGCTCTTCTTAAACTCCACGGTCCGTTGCCACCCCAGCGGCCATAAAAAATACCGATTCATCAGCGCTCCCACCCGTCGCTGGCTATACAACGGCCACACCGTGAACTTCTTCATGTACTTCGTATTGCGATACTGAAAAAACGGCCAGGGACAATTTACAAACGTTCCATCCCGCCCATACGAAAACCGAACAAACGGCGGAAGAAACATCCAGCCCTTCTCCGACTCCCGGTTGATCCGTCCGAACAAAGGAAACAACACATACGCATAACCCTTCGATCCCTCCGCCTTGTAATGCGCCATATTCCAGATCGGCCACAGGATCGACCGCTTGTCATACTCCCCCTTCTTCACCGAATGCGCATAAAACGGCAGAATCCGAAAACGCCGAATGTCCTCACTCTCCATACTCTTCGTCCACGCAATCAGCGGCCAAAGCACATTCTCACTCATCACCTCATTCGACTGCCATTCCGCCCACAACGGAAACAACACAAACGAAATGCGATCATAAAAAAAGACATCCCGAACCGTCCCGCCAATCGGAAAAACCGCCACACTCAACTTGCCGGCGTCATCCCGAAACTGAAAATAAAACGGAAAAATATTGAACCGCATATACGGCGAATCCGCCGACCCCGGATGCCCCTTGCGCCCATACCCCAGCAACACCCGCCACTTCAACTCGTGCTTAAAATGCGTCTGCGAAGCCAGCGGCCAGACGTAATACTCGTGCTTCATCTCATCATTCTTCGAGAGCGCCTGCACGTAAAACGGGCGAATCCCCCACATCGAAGTCCCGTCCGGCATCTGCACCGACTCATAAAATGGACCCAGCGCCGTCGTCCGTTGCGCCCCCGTAATCGTCTCCTGATGCGACGCCAAAAACCCCAGATCAAACGACGGCACAGCCACCGCGCCCGGCACCCACGCCAGCCACACGAAACACAACCAGAAGATATGCCGCCACAACCCTGCTTCCATAAACACACCCACGACCTTTCCAACCATTGGAAAACTTCTAAATCCTTTTCCCAACCATTGGAAACTATTTCAGCAAAATTTCCAACCATTAGGGTGCCAGATTGAAATCAAGTACTATCTTTACTATTATTTG
>CAZBEO010000030.1:0-37509 GCA_964490935.1 uncultured Verrucomicrobiota bacterium | reverse complement strand
GCCCTCTCCATCCCTTTCGATGCCGGCCCTATCACCGCCGACCGTTCGCCATACGCCCATCCCATCACCGCTCAAGGCACTTGGATCGCCCCCGGACAACACCAACTCGACGGCGCCGGCGATTACCTGACCATTCCCGACGCCCCCGCCATCGATGACTCCCCCGCCATCACCTGTTCCATCTGGATCAACCTCGCAGCCCTCCCCGCCTCCACAGCCGCTCTCCTCGCCAAGTCCGAAAGCTACAGCCTCGCCCTCGAATCCGACGGACACCTCACCTTCCGCATCGCCTCCACCGACGCCCCCGTCCGTTCCCTTTCCACCCTCACCACCGGGCAGCTCCATCAGGTCGCCGCCGTCTTCGACGGAACACTCCCCGCCGAACAGCGTATACGTCTCTACCTCAACGGACACCTCGATCAAAGCGGCGCCTCCACCCACTCCGCCATACCCCGCACCCCGACATCCGACCTCTGCATCGGCGCCGAAACTCCTGTCGCACCCGTCACCCTAAATGCCACTCTCGGACCCATCCAGCTCATGCGGAACGCCCTCGGGCCCGCCCAAATTCTGAACCTCGAAGCGGGCACACGCAGACAACTCAGCGAAGAGGCACCATGAAAAACAGAATCCCCAAATGGAATCAGCCGCTGCGCATCTCAAAACACGCCCGTTCCTGTTCCATACGCGTGCTCCCGCCCCTCATCGCCGCAGTGTTGCTCTGCACAAACTACCTTCAGGCGCAAACCGCCATGAACGGCCTCGAACTCCGCTCTCCCTTTCACACCGATGACGCACTCATCCTATATATCGGCCTGAAACAGGGACCCGCCTGGTCCGACCTCAGCCGAAACAAACTCGCCATCAACAACCAGAATGTCGCCTGGATGCCCGACCAGTCTCTCTCTTTCAACGGAACCAATGCCTGGCTCGAAATACCCCACCAGACATTAATCTCTCCCGAAAAATTCACCCTTGCGCTCTGGATCAATCCCGCGACCTGGACCAACAACACCACCGTTTCCCTGATCTCAAAAAAAATCGCAACCACGGGCTATCTTTTCTACTATACGGGAAATGAGCTGTACATCCATGCCGGAAATAACGGCAAGCTGTGGAACACTGGGCTCGCCATTCCAACCGGCGTCTGGTCGCACCTGGCCTACACATACGACGCGCAAAACAGTACCAAGTATGTTTACCTAAACGGCGTCCCCGTCATCTCCAGCACCCTAGGCAACAATCCGACCTGCACCGAACCCCTCCGCATCGGGCGCAACTCCGGCGTCACCGATCCGCAGTTCTTTTGCGGTCGTATGGCCGACTTCGCCTTCTTCTCCCGAATACTCTCCTCTCAGGAAGTCGCACGAATCTATCAGGCCGGATTGCGCACCCACCCCTGAACAGAACCCACGGACCATCTATCGTTTTTCGCTTTTGCGCTACCCAGCGCTTCGCTCATACCAATCAGTCCACATACCAAATGATCGGGATCGCTATCAGGATCGCTATTGAAATCGAAGACCGATCCCCATTTCGCTTTGGATGCAAAGGCCTACAGATTGGAAATGCGGAGAACAGAGGCCACCTGCGGCTGCATGTGAATCATGCTGACGGTGCCGCCCTGCGCCTTTAGTGCCTTGCGTGCCTTGAGCAGCGAACGCACGCCCAAGCTGCTGATATAGGTGACACGTCCAAAATTCAGAACCAGCGGCTGGCCCTCCACCAGATCTTCCAGCAGTGATTCGACCAGCGTGTCAAACTCGCCCGCCGTGGCCGAATCCAGACGTCCCGACAGGACCAATATAATTCCGCCTTGGGTCCGGGGCTGTTTTTCCCACGTCAAATTCATCCTGCTCCATCCCCTCTTCCTCACAGTCCAACACAAACGTAGTTTGCATAAAAGCAATCCGTCCTGCGGCCACGAGTAGGTCGAAACCATCAGCGTTGATCTGCGCGGTCTGGTTTTAAATCACCTAAAGTCCGACGGATTGCTAGGCAAAGAGATTCACATGTCGTCCGGTTGTTTGCGAAGAGCTGTCCGAGGAATCCTGCGCACGATCCTCGGGCTCCGGGGCAAGGGCCATGCGGGGACCCTCCCGGCCCTCGACCTCCATCGGTGCAGCGGGCTCCTGACGAACAGGTTCCTCCTGCACCCCGACCGCCACGGCACGGTTCGAAGGCGATCGGTCAAATAGAGAAGGATTCTCAATCATTGCTCCGGTTGCCTGAATATCCATTGGTCACGCTCCTATTGGTTGAATCACTCACGGATATCCGTTTCCGTCGCTGTCGTCTACATAGCTCTCAAACCCTGTTTTGTTAACACAAAATTCCACCCCACACTTGCAATATTTCAAAGAAATGCTATGAGCAGTGGCCTTGCACAGAAAAAAAGGGAACCGTTTTGCGATCCAGTTACCTGCGAACGCCCCACCCCATGGCAACTCAACCCAGGAGAGATAACGAATGAGCGTAAAAAAAAGCACTGCAAAGAAAAAAGCGCCGACCAAAAAAGCGCCCGTGAAAAAAGCCACCAAATCGGCTGCCGCAAAAAAATCAACGAAGCTTAAAGGCAACATGCTGATTGCTCAGAGCGGCGGCCCCACCATGGTCATCAATCAAAGCCTGGTCGGCGCCATTCTCGAAGCCAAAAAACATCCCGAAATCACCAATATCTACGGATCCCTCCACGGTATTCAGGGCATCCTCAACGAAGAATTCATCAACCTGAAAAAAGAAACTGCCAAGACCCTCGAAGACATTGCCCAGACCCCATCTTCCGCCCTCGGGTCCGTCCGCAAAAAACCCGCACCCGAAGATTGCGCTAGACTCTTCGACGTGATGCAGAAATACAACATCCGCTACTTCTTCTATATCGGTGGAAACGACTCCGCCGAAACGGCGCATATCGTAAACGAAGAAGCAAAAAAAGCCGCCTATGAGCTGCACTGCTTCCATATCCCGAAAACCATCGATAACGACCTGCGCGAAAATGACCACACCCCGGGCTTCGCCAGCGGCGCACGATTCGTTGCCTGCGCCTTCATGGGTGACAACCTCGACAACCGCGCGCTCCCCGGCGTCAAGGTCAATGTGGTCATGGGACGCCACGCCGGCTTCCTCACCGCCGCCTCCGCCCTCGCCCGTGTACACGAAGGCGACGGCCCGCACCTGATCTACCTACCTGAACGTCCCTTCAGCATGGAAAAATTCGCCGATGACGTGAAAAAAGTCTACAAGAAAAACGGACGCTGTGTCATTGCTGTTTCGGAAGGCATTTCTGAAAAAGACGGCACTTCCGTCGCCGCCGCCCTCACCTCGGAAGTGGAAGTGGACTCACATGGCAACGTGCAGTTAAGCGGAAGCGGCGCCCTGGGCGACCGTCTTTCCGACTACATCAAAAACAAACTGCGCATTTCCCGCGTACGTGCCGACACCTTCGGCTACCTCCAACGCTCCTTCCCGGGCGTCGCCTCGGAAGTGGACATGAAGGAAGCCCGTGCTGTGGGTGCCTTTGCCGTGAAGACCGCCGTGAAATCGGATGTGGACGGCAGCATTGCCATACGCCGCAAAGCCGGAAAGAAATATCAATCCTACTTTGAGCGTGTGCCCCTGTGCAACGTAGCCAAGGAAACACGCCACATGCCGGACGCCTGGATCAATAAGGCAGGCAACGACGTGACGAAGGCCTTTCTCGACTACGTCAAACCGCTGGTCGGAAAACTCCCGGTCATCGGTGCCTTCAAAGGCGTGCGCGTAACTAAGGCAAAGTAACAAGAAGCATCAAATTCTGAATCGGGAAAGGGCACTGTTACAGTGCCCTTTTTCTTTACCTCGAAGAACAGGCCGCATCCGGGAGCGACGCTGTCCCCAACGTCCATTTATTTTACCAACCCATTCCTTGCCAGATATTCCAAATGTATTCGGATTACAGATAGATATGAACCGAGTTGGCTTCGTCCTGCTTCAGGACTCTTCTCACGGCTTCGCGGTCCAGCAGAACGCCTCCGGTGCGATAGGAATTGGCGGATAGCCGCTCACAGGACTGCTCCACGCCGTTGATGTCCACGCGGTACGGCGTGTGCGCATTCCGTTCGATGTGGTACTGGAACGAGGTGGTGTATCCTTCGAGCATCGTCTGAAATTCGAGGCCATCGAGTTCTTTCGCAAGCACCGGGTCCAGCACCAAGTCGGTCAGTGCGTAGCGAATGCCCAGCCACTGCGAGACAAGCTGATTGATATAGATGCCCGGGCCGCTCGAATAGATGCGCCAACCTCCCTTGACCTGAACCGTCCCCTGCTTCAGTTCGTCAAAGCGTCGTCCGGCTTCGTAGCGATCCAGGAAGTCGCCATCGGAGCTGCTGAAGTAGGCATTACTCTGCCGAAGCACGGCATTGGGTACCGCTTTCTGAATTTGCAGCGGACAGATCACAAGCAGGGCGTGCAGCAATTCATCGGCCTTGCCCAGCTTGGCCAGCGCCTCCGCATAGCGGATGTGCGCATGCACATATTGCAGGCCGATCTCGCGCCCGAAATTTGAGGCCGTTTCCGCACGGCGGAAGTATTTTTGCACGCCGCCGTTGTATGGCACGGCACGATTCATCAAATGAACGCCGTCTGGAAAGAGCAGATGATCGCGAACAATCGCGTAATGATCCGCCGCCTGTTCCGGCGTGAAGATTTCGCTGATGATGCCGCGTGTCATGGGCAAGAGTCGGTATTGGATATTGGTCACGGTATCACTCGGATGCAGGAGACTCCGCGGACCGGTTTGCTCATCGAAGTATACAAACCCGCTGACCACGCCATCCCGAATGACATGCTTGTTGAAGTCCTTTTGAATGCGATCGGCCAGCCCGGTCACCCGTGCGGCCTCTTCCGCGAGATCCGCGTTATCGCACAGGCGCGCAAAACGACGGAAGGTTTGATAGACCAGCTCGACGGTCCATCCACTGACCATCCGGGTCTTCATGGTGCTGTCGGCCGGTTGCAGTGTGTCATCCCAGTCGCCATCGCCATAGCAGATTAGTGCGGTGTCATCAATGCACTCGCTTTCGATGTACTCAATGAGCTTGCGCACGTGCTCGATCAGGGCATAGCTTTCCTTCGTGACCGCATAACCATCCTTCCGCGTGTAGGGAATGCGGGCATGAAGAATGGTGAAGTCGTTCGCGGTTTCCAGGTAGTCGCAGAGGGCCTTAAGCGGCCAGATGATGATATCGCCATGACAATGGAAGTGCTGAATATTGGCATACTCCAGAAACATGAACCACTGCGGCCAGGAGCCATCCTCCTGATACTGATGCTCAAACACCAGCTTCAGAATATCGGCCACGGGTGCGTATCTTCCGAATGCCAACAGAAACTCGACCGGCCCCTGGCAGACATCTCGCGTGCCCCAGGCGGCCCCGCTGTATTGTTCTAGTCCGTGCGGCGCGGTGTAATGAATCATGGCGTTATGCACGTACCATTTCAGCAGATCATTAAGACGCAAGGCCTTCTCTCCACCTCCGCGCAGTTCGGCGTGATTCATCAACGACGACCAGAAGGCATCCGCCTCCTTGGTCATCGCCACCACATTAATTGGGCTCTGGCAATATTTGGCCGCGATCCGTTCCGCATCACCTTCGTCCTGCATGCTGCCCACGATCACGTAATCGAACGACTGCAGCGGCGTAGTACGCAGGACCAGATAGGGATAGTTGCGTTCAGCACCGTCCTCGAACAGCAGTTCATCGCCGCCCAGCGCTTCGAGCTTTTCCGTCTCGGGCACCACCAACTTGTAGACGGCGCCGGGCTGCCGCTGCGCGAGCAGCTCTGCCGGATCGGGACGAAACGTCACCACCCCTTCGGGTGCATTCAATTGCATGGTCGGAGAGGATTCAAATTCGCCGTTGCCCACCACCACCTCGCCCGTCAACAGCAGGCGGCAAGGCGAACCCTGCACATCCACGTTCGTAAAGATCGCGGCATCGCACGAGGAGACCCAAACGGTGATGGTCACTGTTCGCGCGGATGTCTTATAAATCCATCGCGTCGAAGAAATCCCTGTCTCATAGGCGGAAGGCATACCGAGCAGCTTCCAGACGCCGTCGTCTTCAATAAAGATACGCTGACCGCAGGCGCGGCTCACATTAAGCGCATTGCGGGGAACTGAGAATAATTTGGAAAAGGAGGTATTCCCAAGCGTGATCTGCGCATGGAAGAGGCCGTACATATAATTGGTCGAACAGAAAACAGAATTATCCGGAAAGACACTCTGCCCGGCACGCAGGATATGCCCATGCGGACGCTCCATCCTCAGCTCTTTTTCCGGCAGCACGGCATACCGATCACGCCCGGAGAAAAAGGAAAGCAGCTTCCCGGATTCATCGCGTTCCTCATGACGACGCGTATCCGGAAAAAAGCCTTTTATCTCCTCTTCTGAAAGCTCATCGCCCGAAACCATCGCGGGAGCATTGAACAGATTGCGCACCGAAGAATTTCCCCCGACGGGCGGGGCCTCGACCGACAGCGCCGCATATTCATTCGCCACCTCGTTGACGAGTGCCAAGTCCTTCTCCGAGGACGCCTCCGGATGTGTCGACACATAGCGTCCGAAAAAGACCACGGTCGCGGCGGCCGAGGGTGCCAGTTCCCTCCGCTTGGTCTGGAGGGCCGCGCAGGCGAATTCATATTGCCGTTTTACGTTGCCTATGACGGGCCTTTGAAGCGCTTCGGCCAGTCCTGATTTTTTGAACGACAGTCCGTACAGATCAAATCCATCGGTGAGGCATCCCTCCATCGGTTGGAGTCCACCCTGCATCAGCCAGGGATGAATACCCGCACCCTGCTCCTGATTCTGACGCGAGAGCAACACCGGCCCAAGTCGGGGATGGCGGGCCACCTGGTGATCAATGTATTGCGAGGTATACGCCTCATTGCTGCGCAGCGCCCCCGAAACGGCCAACCCGATGTCCTGCACGTACACCACGTCCCAACAAACCGACTCCGCACCCGTGTTTTCCACATCCACCCGCCAGAACCAGGACGCAGACGTTTTGGAAAGCAATAGACGACAAGCATATTTCAACCCGTTCCACTCCCCATGCCATGCCGGCGAACCATCGCCAAGATCGAAACAACTCTGCGAGGCAGGCCCGACCAGCGGAACCCAGGAAACACCGTCCTTCTTGTGCAGACGAAGATAGACGGCATTCATCCCGCCTTCCAGCGGATTGCCCAGCACCTGATTGATAAAAATGTCCCCGCATTGAATCGAATGTAGTCCGCCGTTCGGAAGAAAACGAAAGCAAAGCCCGTGATCGTTTTTCACCGTCACCAATTCAAATTGTTCACGGGATTTCAGTGTTCTCATGGTCATCGTATTTTGCTCCTGTCTGCGACGCTGCTTCTATTTTAAAATCTGCATCGGGTTCATACGCTGAGCGGCCATGATATACCATGCCGCACAGGAAACAAACCCTTCACGGGTGTTCACCCATTCGTAACCCGGTGTATTCCGCGCCGTATACGGAATCCCGTATTCTGTTTTCCCGTTGAACGATTCGGGGAGTATCAAGCGCCCGAGTTGTTCCAGATAATAACGCGCTTTTTCTGGATTGTCCACGGCACTGTAGGCACAGGAAATATGCCCGAGGCCATCGCTCCAGATATTTTCATCCCCGGTCACAAACGCCGTGAAACCCACCACGTTCTGCCCATTGAAAATCAGAGTTTTTTTATAGCCCGGAACGCTCTCGGGTATTCCCAGATACTCCGCATCAGCCGGAGCAAACGCCAGCACGCGCCACCCGTACAGATCCAGCGGCATATCGTCGCGTGTGAGTTGCGGCTTCAACCAGTCCGCGATATTTCCAGCCGTTTCCATATCGCCCATCATCACGCAGAGCGCATAGGCATCGATATTGCCCTCATGGTGTCCATGATCCTCGTGCAGGTAGCTGTCGGATTTCCGCCAGCCGTGCGCGAAGTAACCGCCTGCTCCCTGCGGAACATACCAGCTTTTCAGCAGCGCAAAGAGTTCCTGTGCGAGGCCTTCATAGCGATCGGTATTGAAGCGCGCATCGAACTGCTTGCAGGCGAACACGAGCCAGGCCATATCGCCCATCCAGCGGTCGCTGTCCTTCGCACAGTGAAAACGCTGATGCCCGTCCGCTTCGGTCAGCCAGGCATTCTGAAAGAAACCACGCGCCTCGCCCTTATAGTAGAGATTTTGCAGGAACTGATCGTCGTTGTCCTTCACCGTGGCATCCCGGAAGAAATCCAGAATACGTCCGGCACGTTCCTCCTCACCCAGTGCGATGTAGGCCATCGCCGCGAGGGCGTTATTGAACGTTTGCGCTATGTCTCCACCGAGGGTATCACTCATCAGTTGCTTTTCCGGGGACGCGCTGTCCTGATTGATCTTCATCCAGTTCAACAATTGCGTCGTTTGTTTATCTGTCATTCCCGAGGTGTTCCATGTGGCCTGAATGGTTTTTGCACCCGACGGAATGGCCATCCCGGACAAGGCGATTTCCGTGAAAGGAATTCCATCCACCAGCACTTGGTCGGGAGGACGGCTCCGAGGCCAATTCAACCAGACGTTCGTGGCGGCAGCCGGTGTTTGCTCGAGATCGACGGTCAGTTGATCCTTCTGATAAACAGCGCGCATCGAAAGCGGACCGAAGGCCGTGGGTAAATCGGTAAGGCGCACGCCTTCCCCTTCCAGCCAGGCAATCGGCGTGGCGTGAAGAAGAATAAGGCGATCGCCCTCCTCGCGCACCAGCAACCCACGCACGGAATTGACATAGCCCGCACCAACCCACGTGTGCGGCATATCGCCGATATAGGTGCCCAGTCGTGGCTCACTCACCACCACTTCGGCAAAATGATTCCAACCTGCCGGGCGTCGGTCTTTGAACAGAAAGTCGTGTAGTCGCCAGGCATCCTCACGCCGCCCCAGCAGCGCCAGCGCCATAATGTTACGCACTTCGTATGGCGTATAGCGATAGGATGCGCCATTTTCGCCACGGGCGTCGATATCGGAAAGATAGCGGTCGTAGAGTTCCGTCAGCTCTTTTTCCGGTAGGACATCCAACTGATTGCAGGGAGCCAGAGCAATGGAAATGGAGGTCACATCGGCATCGCCATAATCCGCCGATGCGGGAATGGAATTCATCTTGAAAGTCCGCATGGTAGCATTCACGGAGGCGGTTACGGAATCTTTCAGCAGCTGATACTGTTCACCGGCCCATTCGGCAATCTCGGGCCGACCAAGCAATTCAGCCGCTTCCTCACCATCCTGCCAGCCGCGCAAAGCCCAGAAGTCATCCCAATAACTGTGCGCCGGGGTGGAATAACCTTCGTGACTGATGGATGGCGGAAGGATGCCCACAAAACGATCGCGATCCGGGGTGCCAGCCAGGTAGTCCTCTTTCAGTGTTTTTTCGCGAAGGCTCTGCATAAAGCGCATGGCCATAACCAAGCGGTCGAAGTGCTGCGCCAGAAAGGCGCGATCCTGCGTGACCCGATAATACTGCATGATGGCGTAAATAAACTGGCCCTGGCTGTCATATTCCAGATTCGATCCAAAGCCTTCATTGACCGAACCATCATTGTTCAGAATGGGCGGCACGAGTCCATCAGGCTGCACACTGGCGGCGTACCAGTTCAGATAATCCTTCACCTCGTCGATCAGCCCCATTCGCATCATGGCCGTGGCCGTGATGGAGCCATCGCGAATCCAGGAACGGTTGTAGTTGCGGGAGCCGGGCTGAATCGCCAGGCCATCCTGATTGATCAGAATGTAGGCAATCTGCGATTTCACGGTGTCGGCTACGGCACGATCCCCCAGATCAAAACCAATTGGAGAGATTTTCTTTTCCCAATATTGCGCCAAACGATCCCGTGTCTCATCGAAAAGAACATCCGGACTTTCCGTAGCTGCCTGCTGCATCAGCGCCTTCATGGAATCGGTCTTTTCTTGCAGCGGTGCAACCGCCAACCAGCTTTTAACTTCGCCGGGTTGAAGCTGATAATCGAACAGCATCGCGCCGGAAAGCATTCCGGCTTCATCCTGTTCAGCGGTCTTTGCGTGAGCGACATCCCCGAGGCGACGGATCACATCACCATAGTTGAACGCCACCGTCAGCGACTCATCTGCCGGAGCCAAACCGACCCAGGCCAGCTCCCCGTTGATATGTACTTCGGTGAAACCATTGGTCACCCCAATGGTCAACTGCCGGATCGGACTAAAACCGCCATGCTGCCATTTCGGATTCACCTGCAGCGGACGGATCGCCAGCGCCAGACGCCCCGTGACCGCCGCGTCGGATGTGTTTTTCAACGTGTAACGCACGAGCGTAAACGCATCGCCCGGCTGCCCATCGGCCAGCGCCTCCACGGAACAGGACATCTGCTGCGGGAGTACCCACGAAACACTCGGCAAGGGCAAATGGCCCTGCGCAAGAGTCTGCTCAACCCGTTCTGAATCCAATGCGGAATAAATCGTTTCATCCTGCACCACATAGGGCATCAGCGAAGGTCCGTGTGCACGCACTTCCACATTGCCATACTCATCCACCAGACTTTCCTCGCTGTCGCCCGGCAACCCAATGATGGTCCAGTATGCCTGCCGTCCATTCAGTGCTTCGGGATAGTGCCCGGCTGGCGCTTTTTTTGCTGCCAGTTCATAGGCGGCCATCGGGGTCAACACCGCATCGGGAGCGCGCAGACTGATTTTTCGGATTTGCACGACTTGATCCGGGGAGGAAGAAGAGGCCATGGCCAATTTCAAATAGCGTGCCTCTTCGCGCTGATGCATGAGCAGATCGAACACGCCGGTTCCTTCATCGTAGGTGGCGAGTTCCTTCCAATGCACCTTGTCGTCGGAAGAGGAAAGCGTCATCTTCTGCGGCCAGGTCGCGCCCCAATCAATACGGAGTCCGGCAAAAGGACGGCGCTCCCGCAAATCCATGATCATCTCGGGCGTGGCGCTTCCATCGCTGATCCAGACGGTGTTCGTATCGCCATCGGTCATGTGATCCGGACTGCTTCCGGGCGCGGTGGGCGCTTCAATAAGTATCTGCCGATCCATTCCCTTCACATCCACTTCCCAGAGAGAGTGCCCCCATCCGCTGGCACGCTTCAGACAATCGATTTTGATATAACGCCCAAGGACCGGGCGAAAATTCACATCATCCTGTCCGCCCGCGTTGCTCGCCGTATAGAACACCGGAATCCAGCGACGCCCATCGGTGGAAACGCTGATCCGATATTCGGAAGAGAACGCTGCTTCCCAATACAACACCAAACCACACACGGTGGTTTCGCGCCCGAGATCGATGCACAACCATTGCGGATCGGATGCCGGACTGCTCCAGCGGGTATCCATACGTCCATCAGCGGCAAACGATGCTTTAAAGCGGCTGTTTTCATCCGCCGAAGAAGTCAGCACCCACTCCTCTTTCGGCGGCATGGTCCGTTCGTTACTCATTGCTTTTTTTTTTACCTTTTCAGGGTTGATGGTAGCCGTAATATCCGCAGGAAACGCTGAAAAATGAACGAGGTTATTCTCAAGAACCGCAGGCTGCCCATTGATCAGCACGTTGGTGGGCTCCAATTCCGGCGGCAGGCGCAGCGCAAAACCATTCGGCGGTTTGACATCGCCTTCCGCCTTGAATTCGAGCGTGGCTCCATCGTCGCTCAACGTCATGGAATACGAAAGCAGTCCATACTGCGTAGGCAAGTGGTTCACGCGTACGCCGTGCGGAAGCCACGCCGGATCAATGCCCGCGCCCAACATAAGCCTTTCGTTTGTTTCATAGGCGAAAAGCGCACGTACGGCGCTGATATATTCCGCCCCGATCCATGTGTGCGGCATATCGCCCAGATACGATGGCGCGCGGTTGCGGGCATGCACCACTTCCGCCAGATGATGCCACTCGCGCGGAAGCGCCGAGCGATCCGTGAAATAATTCAGCATGGACAACGCCTCCTGCGGCTTGCCCATACGAATAAACGCCTCGGCGGTGCGCACTTCATAAGGCGTGAAGGTATCCGCATGCCCTGGTGTCAACCGCGGCTTGAAGGTGTTGCGGTAATATTCGTTGAAGGTGTGGCTGAGATAAGGCTCCGGCAGAAAATCTGCTTCATCGCAGGCACTGAGCGCGATAGCCGTGGAGGTAGAATCGAAATCGCCCAACTCGACGCATCCGGGAATGGTGCTCAGGTTATCGCGTTGAATCACCGCCAGCAGCGAGTTCATCAGACACTCGCGGAAATCGGCATCCTCGGCCTCGATCCACGCCAGATCGTCTGTCTGCCCCTGCATCCGGGCGAGATACGCACCATCCGTCAGCCCGCGCAGATACCAATAATCATCCCAGTAGCTGTGCTTCGCAGGGAAATAGCCCTCGTGACTGTTCGACTCCGGCAGAATCCCGTAATACGGCTTCAGCGCAGGATCATTTTGATATTCCTCGGTCTTGCGCTCTTCACGCAGACGGGCCGCGAATTTCAGCGAGGCCATCACCTTGCCGTAATACGCGCGCACGGTTTCTTCGTCGCCCGTGAAGTCGTAATACTGCCGAACGAGCGATACATATTGCCCCTGACTGTCGTATTCCTGCCCCTCGTGTCCGTGTTCGTTGAAGGCGACAGGATGCCCGCCTTCCAGAATGATAAAGGGCGCCCATCCCTGTTCGTTGACCAGCGCGGAATAGGCATCCACATAGCGTTTGACCGGCTCGGTAATGCCCATGCGCATCAGCGCCACGCTGGTCATCGCGCCATCGCGTATCCAGGCATGATTATAATTGCGCGGCCCCGGCTTGATCCAGACATCATCCTTATTCAACAGAATGTAGGCCAGATAGGTCTTCATCATGTCCGTCAGACGCGGGTCACCCGTCTCGATGGAAAACCGGTTCAGAAGGTCCGACCAGTTCGTCGTTTCCTGTGCCAACACGGAGGCGAAATAGGCCTCGGGATCACTCGCGGCCTCGGCAGGCTGCTCGAAGTACGCATGCATGGGATAGACCAAAATCACATCCTGACTCGCACCCGGTGCCACATCCAGATCGTACAGGATCGCCGCGCCGACCATGCCATCGGCCTCTTCCGCTTGCAGCGACGACGGCACTTCACCCTTATTGATCCAACGCGAAACATCCCCGTCCTGAATCGGCGCAACACCCATCGCCGTCGGCGGCGTCAAACTTACCACGCCCACACGGCCATCCGTGATCAGACGCGCAGGCTGATCATCCGGACGGCACTCCGCACTGCGAATCGAACTCATGCCGCCACGCTGCCAGTCCGGATTCAACTGCACCGGACGTATCGCGAGCGCTAGCTTTCCCTGAAATGGTGCATCGCCCTGATTCGTTAATCGATAGCGCACGAGCGTCATGGAGGCCTGTGCCACACCACGGGCGGCAGCAGTCATTTCCAGTGTCCAACCCGGCGCCTGCCACGTCACGGAAGGAATCGGTAGGATACCGTCCTGCAGCGACTGAGATGCGTCCACCTGAGCCCAAGTGGTCAACGCTCCATCCGACCACACGAACGGCTGTACGCAGAACCCGCCCTTGCGCGGCTCGATGATCCCTGTTTCGCTGATCAAGCTTTCCTCGGTATCTTCCGGCACACCCACGATCGTCCAGAACTCCTGAATGCGCCGCAGCCACATCGGAAACCATCCTTCCGGTGCATCCAACGCCGCAGCCTTGTAATAACGCAGCGGCGTGGCGGCCTCGCCACCACTCTTGCATTTGATTTCCACCAGGGCATAGCCCGCGCCCGCCGAATCCTTCAGGCAGACGATGCGAAAGGCATCGGTCTTCACCGCCGGAAAGAAATCGTAGTCCGTCGTTCCATTGCCGCTTTTTTCCTCAAAAACCGTTTTCCAAGCATCGCCCTCCCGCACTTCGATGCGGTAATGGGGCGCATAATCATCGCCCCACGACAGTTCCAGGCCGCCCAGTTCGAAGATGCGCGGCAGTTCCACGGTCAGGGTCTGTTCGCCCGACTCGGCAGAATGCCAACCCGTGGTCTTGTTGCCATCCAACGCCTTCCCCGCACCTGCGCCCGGCTGCTCACTGCTTGCCGATACCACCGGATTATCCTCGCCCTTCAAAATTTCCACTTCGTAGATCGAATAACCCCAGCCCGTTCCACGCTGAAATCCCTCGATGCGCAGATAACGCGCCTCGGTCGGCTCGAAGAACACAATGTCCGTGTTTCCATCGCCTTCGAGTTCCTCAAATTTCGTGGTCCATTCTTCGCCATCGTTGGAAACCTGCACACGGAATTTTTCCGCAAAAGCGGTTTCCCAGTGAATGATCACACCACCCACCACCGACGGTTCATCAAAGCGAAGCTGCCACCATTCCACATCGTTAAATCCACTGCTCCAGCGCGTGCTAAAGCTACCATCCACCGCATTGGCCGGCTCAAAATCGCCACCGCCGGAAGAAGCCGTGGCCGACGCTTCGATTGGTTTTTCCTGATTAAAGCCCACCTCCAGCAGGGAGTTCCCCCACTGCGTTCCCCGCTTGCGGCATTCAATGCGGACGCGGCGGACCGGCTGCTCCTCCATCTCAATCACCCGAGGTCCGGGCCGACCGCTTCGCTCCACATACACATCCTCCCACGCTCCATCGTCCGCGCAGACCTGTACGCTGTACTCCCGGGCAAATGCCGTCTCCCATAGAAGGTTGATGCGGGCGACCTGCTCCTCGCAGCCAAAATCCACCATCCACCATTCCGCATCATTCCAAGTACTCGCCCAGCGCGTGACCGCAGAGCCATCGATCGCCTGGTCGGGGCCAAACTCTTCGGACTCCGAACTCGATGCCGTAACGGTCCATCCCTCGTGCGGGAGGAGCGGTGCAGGCGCAGTGACTTCAATCACCTCCTCTTCCAACACGGTTTCTTCCGCCACAACCGAGGCCTGGTCGGAGGGCGAATCCGACACGACAACCGGCTCCTCGCGGGTCGCGCAACCGCATACACCCAGCAAGACGAAAAGAGCTATCCATTGTTTTCCCATGATGATTCTCCGATTTCTGGTTTCTGATTTACTGGAAAAGGACTCACCCCTTCAGGCCGGACATCGAGATGCCCTCGATGAAGCTCCGCTGGGTGAAGAAGAAGAGGACAATTATCGGCAGCGCCACCAGCGTACTGGCCGCCATCAGATAATTCCATTCTGTTCCGCCGTGCTGGCTCTGATAGAACTGAAGTCCCAGCGCCAAGGTGTAATCATTCTGGTCAGTCAGGTAGATCAGCGGCGCGAGAAAATCATTCCAGGTGGCCATGAACTGGAACAACCCCACCACCATCAGGGCCGGACGACACAGCGGAAGAATAATCTGCCAGAAGATACGAAATTCGCTGCACCCGTCTATGCGCGCCGCCTCCGACAGGTCTTTCGGGATGCCCCGGAAAAACTGACGCAGCAGAAAGACGTTGAACGCGCCGGCAAAGAAAGAACCCACCCACAACGGGCGCAAGGTGCCGATCCAGCCCAGCCACTTGAACATGCAGTAAAGCGGAACCATCACCACAGGAAACGGGATCATCATGGTGGCCAGTGCCAATAGAAACACCTTGTCGCGCCCGCGCCAATCCACCCGCGAAAATCCGTAGGCCGCCAACGCACTTGAGCTAACGGTGCCCAACACGGTCAGTAAGCAAAGCAGCAGCGTGTTTCGCAGATAAAGCCCAAAATGCTTCATCGCCCGAATGGACAGGATGAAGTTCTCCCAACGCGGCTCGACACGACGCGTAATTTCCGTGCGCGGAACCACGCGCCATTCCGGCGGCGCCTCGCTCTCGAGGGTGCCCGGCTTCGTATCCAACACCACCTTCACCCAAGGGGTCGTTTCCGTGGCGGAAATCTGCTGCAACAAGGCTGCGGGCACCTTGGATTCATCGACCGCCCCGGCGCGGAATGTGGCCACTCCCTCCGCATAATCGCCGGACGGAATAATAGACAAAACGCCTGCGTCATCGCGCACCACCAGCGAAGGCTCGCTGACAAAAATCCCCAGCCGCACCGCCGTACGTTCCCCGTCCCAGTCCGCATAATAACGATACGGCAACCAGGAGGGAGGCAGCGACATCGTTTGTTCGATTGGCTTGAGTGCCGTCGAGAGCATCCAAACCAGCGGAAGGATGAAGATTACGGCCCCGATCAGCAGAAGAATATAGATGACTGTTTTCCGTATCATGAAATCAATCGCCTCCGTAGTAGATATGCTTTCGGGTTGCCGCAGTCGCCAGCCAGGTCAGCAGTAGAATGAGAATGAACAACACCCAAGCCATCGCCGAGGCATAACCCATCTGCCGATACTGGAAGGCATTCTGAAACAAATACACCGCATAAAACAACGCCGAACGATTCGGCCCACCGCCGCCTAGCATGACAAACGCCTGCGCAAACACCTGAAGCGAGCCGATAATCCCCATAATCAAATTAAAGTAAATGACCGGCGAAATCAGCGGCACCGTGATATGACGGAATTTCATCCAGAAGCCCGCCCCGTCGATGTCAGCTGATTCATACAGCGAACGCGGCACGTCCTGCAGCGCGGCCAGATAAATCACGATCGTATTGCCGCAGCCCCAAAGCGACATCAGAATGATCGCGGGCTTTGTCCAAAGCTCATCCGAAAGCCACTGCGGGCCTTCGATGCCGAACCAGGCCAAGCCAGCATTCAGCAGACCGAGCTTCCCGTTCAAAATCCAGAGCCAGACCATGCAACTAGCCACAATCGGCACTAGGGACGGGATAAAAAAGACCGTGCGGAAGGAAGAACGCCCCTTCACCGCCTGATTCAGCAAAATCGCCATCATCAACGAAACAAGTAGACCCAACGGAAGCGCAAACAGGGCAAAATAGAACGTGTTGTAGAGGGATTTCCAGAATACCGCATCCATCACCATATCCTGATAATTCAGCGCACCGACCCAGACCGGGTCCGTCAGCACGTCGTAATCGCAGAACGAATAATAAAGCGAAGCCATCACCGGATAGACCGTAAAGGCCAGAAACCCGATGATCCAAGGACCGATAAAGGCCAGTCCGATACACAAATTTCTCCGCTCTGCCCTGGTCATAAACTTGTTCCCGTTTCCGTGGTTGAAAACCCGCCGCCCGCCTCAAATTGTAAGCACATACAGCGATGTATAGGCCGCCGGATTTCTTTTGTTAAATGGAATCGCGCCTCTATAGTCAACACCCTCATGCTGGGCAATCACTATTCTCACTTTTTTTAGCGCTCCGTAATCCTGCATAAGAGCCTACTCAGGCGTGCGGAACGTGAATATTGTACAGTTCGTTAAGCGGAAGATATTTTGCCAGTGTTTTGTACCGATCCCGGACGATCAGCTCCATATTCAACACCCGGTGACGGACATGCATCGATGCCGCATCCGTTTTATCATTGATCCGCTCATAAAGGCAATTGGCCGCTTCCTTTCCGAGGCGTTCCATCGGCATGCGCAACGTGGTCAAACCAATGATGTTTGCGGCGGCTTCATCATCACAGCCCGTCACAAAAATACGCGCCAGTTCGTCTGGCTTTTTTTCATGCATGGCTTCGATCACGCCGAAGGCCGTCGCATCATTGAAACAAACAAAGGCATCGGGGGTTTCCTTTCCTGCTGTGTCCTCAAAATATTCCAACGTGGCGTAGTAGCCCCAGTTATCATAGATTTTACTGCGGATGGTTTTTCCCTTCATGTCGGGCTTCGAGGCCACGTATTCATAAAAGGTTTCTTCACGGACGCGCGCATCATACACGTCGTTGTTCGCAGCCACATAAATCATGTTGCGGCAGTCCTTGCGGTACAGAAATTCCATGACCTCCCGCATCGCCGCAGCGTTATCCACCGTCACACTCGAAACCCCGCCCCACCCCCGTTCATTGTCCTGCACCCGACTTGAACAAAGCACCACTGGCTTGCCCTCCAGGAGCACCTTGCGCTCAAAAATCGCCATCGGCGGAGCAATGGCGATCACCCCATCCACCTGATGACCGTTCGCATAGTCCGTCAGAATATTGAAAAAATCATCATCGGAGTGCGCAAAGGTCGTCATCAGATGCCCATCAAACCGTGTCGCCACCAAGTCGATCCCGCGAATCACCGAGGCATAAAACCCGCTTTCAATCCAGGGCGAAAGCACCGCGATCAAGCCGGTGCGGGCACCCGTCAACCCGCGCGCAAACATATTCGGGCGATACTGATGCTTGCGTATGACCGCCTCCACATGCGCCCGGATGTCCGGAGAAACGCTGGGATGATTGGTCAGCACGCGACTGACCGTACTCTTCGAAGTCCCTGCAATTCGGGCCACTTCACGCAATGTCATCGGTTTTTCTTTTTTCATAAACTTCCTGTCCATCAATCACAGCAAAACTACGGGGATAATTTAAAAAAAACCTTGCTCCCGCAAGGAAATAGTATTAGTTCTATTCGCCATCGTATGGGACCGTTTCCCAATGTCAAATCTATTCAAAACAAACCAAGACAACAAAAACAAGGAGATGCATAAAATGACCCGATTCAACCTGCTGTTCATTGCAACCGCGCTTACCCTGGTTCTCCAGGCCGGTGCCCAGACTCTTCAGAATCCCTCCTTCGAGCAGGAAGGCGTGGGCATGGACCAGGCCGAATCTTGGGAACGCTGGGGCAACTGGATCAACCGCGAGACCGAATGGACCCCCGTCCGCGACGGCAACTGCCTGATCGGCTACCATCACTGGAAAATTGAAAGCAGCGACTCCTCCGGCCTCTACCAGGACATTCAGAACGCCGAACCGAACAAAGAGTACACCTTCAAAGTGTATGCGATGCGCGACGATCCCTACAATGCCGATGAGTGCTCTCCCGCTTCGATTGAAGTTCGGCTGGAAAGCACGGTGAACGGGCAGCAGGTGACCGTTGGCAAAAAAACCTATGAGTACAATGACATATCCACGACTCTCAGCGGCACCTGGACGCCTCTGCGCGTCAGCGGCACGCCACGGGAAGACACCCTGCGGGTCGTACTCATCATTGAACCCTGCAAAGAAGGAAAACGCGGTGGCACGCTCAAATTCGATGACGCCGCACTGATCTGCGAGTAATACTCGTTTCCTTTTCCGAAGACTCTCCTCTGGAGCCGCAGCACCCGCTGCGGCTCTTTTTATTCAAATGGCGTTTTATCCGCAGATTTTGCTCATGCCTTGCTATTTTTAGCCGCGATCGTCCAGCAGCTCGGCACCTCATTCGTGAACCCGTAATACGCCTCCGCGTACTCTGCGTGACAACACCTTCTTATTTACATGCATGGGCGTCCAGTTGCTGTTCAATATCAATAATAAATCACCGTTTGCTCGACGCGGAACCCTTCCGTACTTCCATACAGATACCAGTATCCGGTGTTCGGATCGTAGCATCCAAAATCATCCTTCTCATCCCCATCAAAATCAGCCACGACAGGAAGCGTGCCCTCATAGCCGAACTGATTCCTCCAAAAACCCTCGCTTGATTTGTAGATATACCACGAGCCATCCGGCGGATAATAGCAACCGAAATCCGTGGTGCCGTCGCCATCGAAATCCCCGGTAATGGGCAGCGTGCCCTCGTAGCCGAAATTGTTCGTCCAGAAGCCCTCGTGTGATTTATAAATATACCATGCGCCGCTGGGCGGATAATAACAGCCAAAATCATCCAGGCCGTCCCCGTCGAAGTCCCCGGTAATGGGCAGCGTGCCCTCATAGCCGAAATTGTTCGTCCAGAAGCCCTCGTGTGATTTATAAATATACCATGCGCCGCTGGGCGGATAATAACAGCCAAAATCATCCAGATCGTCGCCATCGAAATCCCCGGTAATGGGCAGCGTGCCCTCATAGCCGAAATTATTCGTCCAAAAGCCTTCGCGCGATTTGTATATGTACCAGGAGCCACTGGGCGGGAAATAGCAGCCAAAGTCCAGTTTGCCGTCGCCGTCAAAATCACCGGTGATCGGTGAAGTGCCGTCATAGCCGAAATGGTTTTCCCACTTGCCTTCGCGGGTACGCTGCACCTGCCAATAGCCCGAAGGCGCATAATACACCCCGTATCCCGCCCGACCATCCCCATCAAAATCACCCACAATCGGAACGGTTCCAACCGTCCTCAAATCATAGGTGCTCACATCCACCACCGTTAAATACAACTTGGCATCCATGTGATTTCCCAACTCAAGAATATACACCTTTCCATTGGCTGCACGGACCCGACAATAGCCCTCAGCGGAAAAGGGGTTGATGGATGCTATTTCCTTCCAAGCCAAACCATCGCGACTATATCCAAATCCTGTGTTGCCGGCATCATTGAGAGGAAGTCCATTACATGCCTCCGCTGGCGAGTTGTCCCACGCCCCCCAGAAACGACCATGTTCATCCACGGCAATACCGGCAGCCGCACCGGCATTGGCCTTATCAGCCGGACAATTCGTTCCGGCAATGATTTGAGTCTGCCAGGCACCATCCACATACCGCCCAAACTTCAAATTGGCGTTTGGAGGGAATCCTCTGTAATCCGGATTCATATTGAAAGACCAGGCATAGGGATTGCCTTCACCGTCCAGGACAAGTCCAGTCCAAAACTCATATTCCCACAGTCGCACCTCTGAATTCACCGTGGACTCTACCCAGTTCACCCCGTCATCAGAATAAGCATAATGGTATTTTCCAAAGCGTGACCCATTGCATGAAGTCACCCCCCAGGCACATCTGGAGTTCAGGGCAATATTGTCGGAAAACGTCAGGTGATAGCGTTCTTTAACCCGATCATAGATCAGATCAGCCGTCATATAATAATAAGCAGGGGTTGAAAGCAGAATCGGCGTCACGTACCAATTACTGCTCGTTCTCGAACAGACAAACAACTCCGGATACGTCACAGAATCACGCACAAAGACCGGATCGTTATGGTTATCCACCGCCATCTGGGTATGCCAGCCGCCGGGCGCAACATACTGTTCGTCTCCTATCTGACCGCCTTCGATGCGCCGATAATACAGCGAAGTGGCCGGGTCGGCCTGGCCCTTGATATAACATACATGCACCACGTTTGAGGGGCCGATTCTCAAATGCGTCGAGGTGGAACCAAGTTTGCCGTCAACCGACAAAGTTTGCGCCCTGGAAACAAGCTGGCTGGGGTGTCCGTAAGAATAGATGATTTCACACCGATTGGAATCCGTGCCCAGAACCGGACGCGCATAAATGAGGTGTAGTAGTCCGTTCGTATCCACATCCATATCATAGGAGTATACACGACGCCCGTACGGCTCTTCGCTATCCGAAATAATATGCCTCTCCGGAGAAAAATCGGCAGCCATGCTGCTGACGGCCGTAAACAGAACCCAAACAAATACTATTGATTTCATCATTATCTTTTCCCCCAAAAGCCATTGATATCATAGCGCATACTTGGACTTTTGTTTATTCCACATCTTGCGCGAAGCGCCGAAAAGAGCTTGTTTTAAGCAGAGTCCCCGCTCACGAAGTGCTGTTTTTTGTCAGCTCGATGGTCTTCGGAAGACTCGATCCGTCCGCATCAACCAAGAATTGGCAGCGGGTTTCATAACCATCCGCCGACATATCCAGCAAATAGCGATTGGGCAAATAATGCTCAAACGCCACCATTCCATTTTCATCTCCAAGACGCGCCTCACCGCCCCGCTGTTGACAGACGACATAGGGATTCGGAACGGCTTGCCCTGTATCCGCATCCACTACCTGAACGATCAATCCACGCCCTGACCGCCTCATCCTCCATTGATGCAGATAGCGATTGTGACGCTTTGCCAAGCTGCGCCAGAAAAGATTCATCCGCATCCGCCGGCACGAAATTTTGCGCAACAGCGCTACGCCGAAACCATCCTGCGTCTGCAATTCAATCAACTCCAGATGCCTAGGTATCGCCCCCCTCCATTTCAACATCTCAATCAAACCGCGTGGGCCGTCGCAACCACACATGTCAGGATGAATATCATGTAGCACGATGTATCCCCCGCGCCGAACCTGCGGATAATAAGTGTTAAAATCGGCAATCACCCCATCCACACGGTGATCCCCATCAATAAACAACAAATCGATCTTCTCCCGAATCTGCGGCAACACGTCAGGATAAACCACCGTGGAATATCCCTTGATATAGGTAAGAATATCCTCCAGACCGGACTTTATCCGATAACGCTCCGCCACAATCTGACGGTTTTCCATGCCGCATCCGGCATCCACATCCCAATCAAACGCATCAATTGAAATCTGCTTTCCAAACCCCTGATCTTTCAAGGCCTGTGCTATATGCAAACTCGAAAATCCAATAAAACACCCGATCTCCACCACCAGATTCGGACGCAGCATCCTGGTCAACGAATAATAGGCATTGGCCACATCCACATTCACAGATGCCGGATGAGAACAAGGTAGATGATCCACTTCGGCAATTGTTTGATTCACATACATTCTTTTCCTCCTCATTCTGTCGCTACGAAACCGGGATATGAATGGGCAACATAGTATTCGTGACCATTACACCTCAAGACTAATTATCCCTTGCAATACACACAACCTCGAATAATCCGGATTCAGCTCATCCAGACAGAAAACACATCATTCCCCCCTCTCTGGACGGCGCGTGGCCTCACGCGCCTCAGGCGTCAGCAGTCGAAATTCCACCACCGCTCGATCCAACCCACTGCAAGGCGTCGGAGCCCGGCGCCCTCCAGAAGCATCCCCCTCCCCCTGGACGGCGCACGACTCGTGCGCCTCAGGCGTCAGCAGTCGGAATTCCACCACCGCTCGATCCAACCCACCGCGCAAGGCGTCGGAGCCCGACGCCCTCCAGAAGCATCCCCCTCCCTGGACGGCGCGTGGCCTCACGCGCCTCAGGCGTGAAAACCGACATACCTCAGCGTCAAAAATCACACATTTCCCGGCACATAAGTTTTGACACCACCGCAAAAAGTGCTAATGTCCACCCCTTTGGAATTTTCATGCCCCGGAAAATGGCGACCCGGGACTAGGAAGAAGTGCAAACCCCTTTACCTATATATAAGAACAGAAGAACGAACCGCAAGGAAATCGGAAGATGACAAAACGAACCTATCAGCCCTCAGTAAAGAAAAGACAACGCAAACACGGTTTTCGTGCGCGTATGGCCACGCCAGGCGGAAGGAATATACTCCGACGCAGGCGGGCAAAAGGGCGCAAAGAACTCACGGTTTAAGAACCCCTCCTTCCGGGTGGAAAGAAGCGTGAAATGGATCATGCTGAACAATCAACACAGCGTGAACATGCCAACCAGCCTCCCGAAAAGAAGCCGATTCTCCGCCAAACTCTCTCGCGTGCTCAACGCCTGACGCGCTCTGGTGACATTCGCGAAGCCTATGCGCAGGGACGCAAGGCCGTCGGTTCCTGTATGGTCCTTTGGACGCGCACCGCCACGGACGCACAACTCCGACTTGGCGTGGTGGCCAGCCGAAAAGTGGGCAATGCCGTGGCACGCGCACGGGCGAAACGTCTGATGCGCGAGGTGTATCGAACCCATCGCGCCGGACTTACAGGCAACGTGGACGTGGTACTGGTGGCTAGGCATGCCATTCTGCGGACACCTTGGAGCGACGTGGTAAATGATTTTCGTTCGTTGGCCGTGCGTGCGCGGCTGAGAGAAACTAGGGAGGAACACGTTGACCCTTCTGCTTAGAGCCATAATCAGATTGTATCAATGGACGGTCTCGCCGCTACTGGGGCGGTGCTGTCGTTTTTATCCGTCCTGCTCAACTTATGCGATGGAGGCACTCGAACAACATGGATTTTTCAAGGGCGTGGCGCTTTCCGCTGCACGGATATGCAAGTGCCACCCATTTCATCCGGGAGGATACGATCCAGTTCCACCCGCTCACAAACTGACAACCAAGAGGATTTAACATGGATAAAAAAATCATTCCCGCACTCGTACTGCTTTTCGCACTGATGCTGCTCTGGCCCATCGCAGACCGTAAATGGGTCAAGCCACTTTTCCCGGCCAAGGTCGCTACACCCATCGAAACGCTCGCGGAAGACACTCCGAGCACGATTGCCACGGACTCCGCCACCGGAGCAGAGGCCGCCCCTGCCGCGCAACCAGCCACCCCCGCCGCCCTGGCATCCCAAGCGTCTTCCACGGCCCTCGCGACGAAGGAAGCAGCCATCACCGAAATCAAGCGTTCCCAACCCGAGCAGCTCGTTGAAATCAAGAGCCCCACCATGGCCCTCACCTTTTCCTCCTATGGTGCCGGTATTCAGCAGGCCATCCTCTCCGATTATCCCGAACTGAATCAGCCGAACAGTCCACCCGTAGAACTGCATTTCACTAATACCCCCGCCCTCCTCTATCTGGGACTCAGCGGCATCGCCCCCACCGCAGAATACACCCTGCTCGCGCAAACGCCCACCTCCCTCCTCTTCCAAACCGAATCTCCAGACGGCCTCCTCGTCACACGTTCCGTCTCCCTGATCGATGATTACGAACTGTCCATCGTGGACACCTTCGCCAACCAGTCCGACAGCACCCTCACCAACACAGGCATCAGCATTCAACTCGGAGACATGAACAAGACCTCCGAGCGCACCATGAAAGGCGTAGTCGATCTCGGTGTGGATATCTTCACCCCCGGCGTGACCATACCCTATCACTACGGCACGAAAATCGATAAATTCTTCGCGGAGCAAAAGGGTGCCGACGGACGCCTCCCCGTAACCATCTCCAAAGACTTCCCCGGACTCCTCGACTGGGTCGCCGTTAAAAATAAATACTTCGTCCAGATTCTTTCCCCAGAAAATGGCGGCGATGGATGTACCCTCTTCGCACGGCGCGGCCTCGCCACGCAGGAAGAAGCCAATCCCTATGCCATCGTCAAGATGCAACCTGTCGCGATGGTCTCGGCCACCATGCAGGTCACTGACCTCGTTCTCAAAGACGGAGAAACCGTCACCCGCACCTACCACTGCTACATCGGACCGAAAAAATACGACATACTGAAGACGCTCGGCTTCCAGCAGGAAGGCGTCATGGAATTCGCCTCCGCCAACGTCGTGTTCCGCTCGTTCAACTTCGTCATGGTTCCCGTGAAAGCCGCCCTGCTCTGGCTGCTCAACGTCATCCACGATCACGTCTGGCCGCACAACTACGGCATTGCCATCATTCTGATCACCATCCTCATCCGCATCATCTTCTGGCCGGTGACCCATAAGAGCACTGAGAGCATGAAAAAAATGGCCGAGCTTCAGCCGCTCATTAAGCAGCTCAAGGAAAAATACAAAAACGATTCGCAGAAATTGCAGCAGGCCACCATGGCCCTCTACAAGGAAAACAAGGTCAATCCCATGGGCGGGTGCCTGCCCATGGTCATTCAAATCCCCGTGTTCATTGCCCTCTTCGTCGTCCTCCGCAACGCCATCGAACTGCGCTTCGCGCACTTCCTATGGGTCGCCGACCTGAGCGAACCAGAAAATCTGCTCGCTGGCGTACTGCCCATTCCCCTCAACATCCTCCCCCTCATCATGGTGGTCACCCAGTTCATCCAGCAGAAAATGATGCCCACCTCCGCCGACCCGCAGCAGGCCAAAATCATGCAGTACATGCCCCTGATGTTCCTATTCTTCTTCTACACCATGCCCTCCGGGCTCGTCCTCTACTGGACCACCAACCAGTGCCTCATGATCGTACAGCAGCTCTTCACCAAAAAGAAACAAGCCCGCACCGCCTAGCAATCCGTCATGATGCCATGGAGCATGTAACCACCTCCGTCGTTGAACCTAGTTGTCGGGTTGGAAGTTGCCTAAAGTCCGACGGATTGCTGTGGTCTTGCATACTGCGTCAAAAGCTGTAGCATTCCGCGCAATCTCAATACCCAAGGAGCCGGATATGTCGAACACCATTGGAACCTCTTTTCGCGTCACCACCTTCGGAGAGTCACACGCCACGGCGGTGGGTGCCGTCATTGACGGTTGTCCCGCCGGGCTCGCCCTCAACGAAGCCGACATCCAGCGCCAGCTCGATCGGCGCCGACCCGGCCAGAGCGTCCTCACCACCGCCCGCAACGAGGCCGATCGGGTCCACATTCTCTCCGGCCTCTCCAATGGAATCACCCTCGGCACGCCCATCGCACTCCTCATTCACAACACCGATCAGTGCCCCGGCGACTACAAAGAAATGATCAACGCCCCGCGGCCCTCCCACGCCGACTTCACCTGGCAGGAAAAATACGGCATACGGGCCCCCAGCGGCGGCGGGCGCGCCAGCGCCCGCGAAACCGCCGCACGCGTGGCCGCCGGTGCTGTGGCCGAACTCCTCCTCAAACGCCTGCACGGCGCGGACATCACCGCCTGGGTCAGTTCTGTCGGACCCATCGAGGCCCCGTCAATCCCAATGGAAACCATCACCCGCGCCGAGGTGGATGCCCAACTCGTGCGCTGCCCGGACCCCGAAACCGCCCGTCTCATGGAAGCCCTCATTCTTGAAACCAAAGAAGCCCGCGACTCCGTCGGCGGCATCGTCACCTGCGTCTGCCGCCACATGCCCGTCGGCCTCGGTCAGCCCGTCTTCGATAAAGCCAACGCACTGCTCGCCCGCGCCATGCTTTCCATTCCCGCCGTCAAAGGCTTTGAATACGGCACCGGCTTTGCCGGAACACGTATGAACGGATCGAAACACAACGATGCCTACGCGCCCCGAGAAGAAGGCGGCATCGGACCCGCCTCCAATCGAAGCGGCGGCCTCCAGGGCGGCATCACCACGGGCGAACCCGTCTACTTCCGCGTCGCCTTCAAACCCACCGCCACCATCGGACAGCCCCAGCAGAGCGTCGATTTTCAGGGACGCCCCATCACCATCGAAGCCAAAGGGCGACACGATCCCTGTGTTCTGCCACGCGCCGTACCCATTGTGGAAGCCATGGCTGCCCTCGTCTTCGCCGATCTTTCCCTCCTCAACCGGAGTTCCACCCTATGAAACCCGAGGACAGCATCACGCCCGAGATTATCCACGAACCTCTTGCCCAACCGACCGACTGCGTTGAAATCATACGCGAAGAAAGTGCCTTTCCCCTCGCGCCCGCCAAACGCAACCGACTCTTCTTCTGGCGCAATCCCTCCAAACGCGAACGACAGATTGCCGCCCTGCAGGAAGGCTACGCCGAAATGATCACCCTCATGCGTGCCATACGCGGGCACCTCGAAATGCAGGCTGGCAACCAGAAAACCCTCTTCGATCACCTGCCCGACGCCATCGAAGGCATCAAAAACATGGGCGCTCATGCCGACCGCCAGACCCACATCCTCGAACTCATGCAGCAACAATCCGAAACCTCCCTCCAATACGGCAAAGACATGGCCTCCAGCCTCGACCACTTCAACGGCACCCTCGCCAACATGGACCACACCAACCGCCAAACCGCCACCATCATCACCGATCTTGCCGAACGTACCGAGGAAGCCGAAGACCTTGTGCGCACCATGCTTATCCGCTCCCAACACCGCCTCATCATCATGGCCGTCGTCCTACTGCTCACCACCCTCGCCGTCTCTGGTGCCGCCGTCTACCTCCTCCTCCACCGATAACCCCCACGCCGCCCCATTTCCAAGTGCCCTCAGGGCACCTTCCTCGTTTTCCAACGATTGGAAAAATCGCCATCCACTTCTGAAGAAGCAGATACTCGATCATTTCATGGGTAAATATAATTGTCGCTGATGGGTAAGTATAATTGTCGCCAGCCATCGATGACCTTATTCTCGCTGAACCCGTCCCTGAAATATTTTGAGAACCTTGTTGGCTTGTCGATTGGGTCCATGTTGATCTATATTTCTTTGTACCCGATAAGCCGGTACGTGTGGCTGCAACTGAAGAGCCGCATGTGTTAAAATCGGAGGTGCGGTTTTGTGAGGGGGATGGGTATCTCTCACAAGGTGAACACGATGGGAGAGTGCTTAATGCCTACTCGACAGGATACAGCGAATGATGAACTCTTGATTCAGCGATTTGAGGCGGCTTTGTTAAACCTTGATCGTTTGGCCGCTGCGGACCTGTTGTCCCAAGAAATCAAACAGGAGCCGATGCAGGTGGTGGAGCGCATCATTGTGCCCGCTCTGGAGAGCATAGGCCGGGCATGGGAAGACGGACGCCTTGCGCTCTCGCAAATTTACATGGGCGGTCGAATTTGTGAAGAGTTGGTGGACAGCTTGTTTCCCGCTGCCAAGGAGGCACACAGGCAGCAGCCCAAAATGGCGTTGGCCGTACTGGATGATTATCATTTGCTCGGGAAGCGGATGGTCTATGCCACCATTCGTTCCGGTGGTTATGCGCTGGATGATTATGGACGCATGGAGGCCGCAGCCCTTGCACAACGAGCGGGGGAGGCAGGCGTTGAAGTCTTGTTCATTTCCGCCTTGATGCTGGCTTCGGCGTTGCGGGTCAGACAAGTTCGAAATGAATTGGAACGGATGGGGTGTCACGTCAAAATAATGGTCGGTGGAGCCCCGTTCAGACTGGATGAGCGCTTGTGGCAAGAGGTGGGAGCTGATGCCATGGGACGCAATGCCTCGGACGCTCTCCCGCAGATTTCCAAATGGATCGGAGCGCAGCCATGAATGAACTCCACGAGCAAACCTCCATGCAGCGGGTGTTGCAGGCCTTGCAGCACAGGGAAGCGGATCGCGTTCCCTTCTTTTTGCTTGTTACGATGCACGGTGCACGCGAATTGGGGCTTTCTATTCAGGACTATTTTTCGCGGGCGGAGCATGTGGTCGAGGGACAGCTGCGCATGCGTGCCAAATACCGTCACGATTGTTTGTGCCCTTTTTTCTATGCGTCGATCGAAGTGGAGGCCTGGGGAGGCGAGGTGATCTATGTGGAGGATGGTCCTCCGAATTCCGGTCAGCCTATTATCTCGCGGGCCGAGGAGATAATGTATCTCGAACCGCCGGACGTGAAAACAACTCCCTGCCTGAAGAAAGTCTTATCGGCCACGCAGCAGCTCAAGGCGCAGGTGGGCGACGAGGTGCCCATTATTGGTGTGGTCATGTCGCCTTTTTCCTTGCCGGTTATGCAAATGGGCTTTGAACGGTATCTGGAACTTATGCTGGAACGGCCCGAATTGTTTGAACGCTTGATGCAAATAAATGAGGAGTTTTGCGTGGCATGGGCCAATGCGCAGTTGAAAGCGGGAGCTACCGCCATTTGCTATTTTGACCCGGTTTCCTCGTCGACCATCATTCCGCGCGAGCATTATTTAAGGACGGGATTTGAGGTGGCCAAACGGACGATTGCCCGGATTAACGGGCCCACAGCCACGCATTTCGCTTCGGGGCGCTGCGGGCCTATTTTGGCGGATGTGGGGTTGACGGGAACCGCCGTGGTCGGGGTGAGCGCAGAGGAAAATCTCGCGTCGCTGAAATCTGTGTGTCGAGGGAAGGTGTCGCTGTTGGGCAATTTGAATGGCATAGCAATGCGTCGCTGGACGCCCAAACAGGCGGAACAAGAGGTTAAAAACGCGCTTGCGCAGGCAGGGGCCGGAGGTGGGTTCATTTTGTCGGACAATCATGGAGAAATTCCCTTTCAAGTGCCCGAAGACGTGTTGATGTCCTTGTCGGAGGCGGTCCATACGTGGGGTCGCTATCCCTTGCATTGGATCCAAAATGAGCGGTAGTCAAACAGCCATATTGGTTTGTAAAACATTGCAGCGGGAAGTCAAAGCGGCCCTCGCCGAAGAGGGCATTCTTGATGTACAGGTAGTACCCTTTCCGTGTGATTGTGCACGAAGACAGACGAATTCGCTTTTCTTTGATGAAACCGTCCGAGAGATCACCCAACGTTTTGATTTTGTTGTTTTGCTTGGAAGTCCGTGTTTTCGGAAGGAATTTCAAGCTGATGTTGAGCTCGACATGGATGGGATGACGCAAATTGATCGCTGTTTCGATTTCTTTCTACCCGTTCCACTCATGCAGGAACTTCAAGGGACAGGTGCGTATCTGCTGACCCCCGGCTGGCTGGATACGTGGCACGAACGGATTGATGTTTGGGGGTTTGATCGTGCCATGGCTCGGTCTTTTTTCAAGGAGTCTTGTTCGCGTGTTGTGCTGCTGGATACCGGAGTGGGTACGGAGCAAAAAGAAAAATTGGCAGCATTTTCTGCCTTTGTGGAGCGGCCTTCGGAAGTGATTCCTGTGGGGGTGGACCTGTTGCGTTTTATCGTGCAGGGTGCGCTGCAAAAAAAGTCATCCAAGCGTAGGGTGACTTCCGCCAGTACGCCCGGTATTCAACCGGCGGATTATGCCATGGTGTTTGATTTGTTAAGCCGTTTGACTGACAATGAAACGGAAGTAACGGTTGTTCAGTCCATTTTTGAGATTTTCACCATGTTGTGTGCGCCCCAACAGTTGGGGTATACTTCTTTACGGGCGAAGAATCCCGTGGCTGTGCTCACACAACCGCAGGGTATTGACTTTCCTACAGACCTGCTTGATCAGATGGTCTCTCGCGACTTGCCCTATCTCTGGGTGAAAGCGACGAACGAATTTTGTATCAGCTTGAATTGGGAACATGAATTTCTGGGGGTGTTGTGGATGAAGGAGTTTGCCGTGCCTCAGCACAAAGAACATTATATTAATTTGGCCTTAACCATGCGTCCTGTCTTATCGTTAGCGATTGCTCATGCCAGAAAATCAGAAGAGAATCAACTAAAGCAGGCACAAATCAGCCAACAAAGCCAGTTTATGCGGTCGGTGATTGATTCTTTTTCGCATCCATTTTGTGTCATTAATGTGGCCGATTACCAAGTGCTTCTTGCAAATAGAGCCTATAGTGATTCGCCTGTCTGCGGGACGTGCTATGGCTTGTCGCATGGACGGAATAGTCCCTGTTCAGGACAAGATCATGTTTGTCCCATTGATGAAGTACGCCGAACCGCTCAGCCGGTCGTGGTGGATCATTGTGATCGGAGAAAAGACGGTCAATGGACGGACGTTCGTATTCATGCCTTTCCCATGTTTGACAAGACGGGAACACTTGATCGCATTATTGAATATGCGGAAGATGTGACCGAGTTGAATCGTATGTTGGCCGCTCTTCGGGAAAGTGAACAACGGTTCCGCGAGCTGTTTGAAAACATTTCCGATGCCATTTTTGTGGCGGATGCCGAGACCGGCATGGTTCTGGATGCGAACCGCCGCGCTGTGGAAATGCTGGGACATCCCATTGAGCAGTTGCGAACCATGCATCAAGCGGAATTACACCCCATCGAACAGGAGAAAGAGGTGCGGCGATCTTTTGAAAAATTTCAAGAGGTTGCACAGAAACGGCAGCTTCTGGAGGTCTTGGTGCAACACGCGGACGGACACACGATTCCGGTGGAAATCAGCAGCGGAGGGCGCTACCAAGTGGGCGAGCATGCTTATCATGTGGGTGTTTTCCGAGATATTACAAGGCGCAAACAGGCCGAAAAAATGCTTCAGGATGCCGTGCAAAAGGCCGAGGCTGCCAATCGAGCAAAGAGTGATTTCCTCGCCAGCATGAGCCATGAAATTCGCACGCCAATTGGTGGAGTGATTGGAACGCTGGGGCTCTTGCTCGACACCCCGCTGGCGGATGAACAGCGGCGATTTGCCGAAATAGCCTTGGATAGTGGGCGATCCTTGCTCGGTATTATCAACGACATTTTAGACTATTCCAAAATCGAGGCCAGAAAGGTTGAGCTGGAGATTGAGGATTTCAACCTTTCCTCGCTGCTGGATAAATTTGCTGCGATGATGGCGATTCGCGCCACGACGAATGGGCTGCAGTTTTCCTGGACCATGGCACCGGAAGTTCCGTCTGGATTGCGTGGTGATTCCGGTCGGTTGCGCCAAGTGCTGACCAATTTGGCGGGTAACGCGATCAAATTCACACCGCATGGCTCGGTGTCGGTGCTGATTGCCCTGCAAGAAAGAACAGCGGATGCCGTTCGCTTACGTTTTAGTGTAAAAGATACCGGGATTGGCATACCGGAGGATAAACGGGATGTGCTGTTTCAAAAGTTTTCACAGGTGGATGTCTCGACCACCCGTCAGTATGGAGGGACAGGCTTGGGATTAGCCATCTCCAAGGAACTGGTCCACCTGATGTCGGGCGAGATAGGGGTGGTGAGTGAGCCGGGACGTGGGTCCGAGTTTTGGTTTACGGCGCGTTTTGGCCTTTCCGAGGGACCTGTCTCCAGGGTTGTCGGGCCAACCACCCCGATGGCCGGCATACTCAAGGATCGTTGTGCATCTCTGTTGGTGGTAGAGGATAATCCAACCAACCAGTTGGTCGCCCTAGCGATTCTAAAAAAACTGGGCGTCAAGGCCGACGCTGCCGAGAATGGTCAAGCTGCTCTGTTGTTGTTAAAGCAGAACCGTTATGACCTAGTGCTGATGGATGTTCAAATGCCGATCATGGATGGCTATGAGGCAACACGGCTCATCAGAGACCCTCAAACGAAGGTCATAAATCCCCACTTGCCAGTCCTTGCAATGACGGCGAATGCTCTGAAGGGGGATCGCGAAAAATGTTTGGCTCACGGGATGAATGATTATATCGCGAAGCCCATTGATCCGGCGACCCTTGTGACGATGCTCGAACGGTGGCTGCCAACCGCCTGCCATTAGCCCGTCTTTCGCTATTCGAGAATAAAACGTGGATTTTTGCTGAACGTTTGTCAACAGGTGGTGACATTCCGATCTCTATGATTCCATCCGCTGCAGACTGGTATGACAAGACATCGCTTCTACACCGTGGCGCAATGGTGGATGTCCCGATGGCACGTTTTCATTTCTTCCAACGATTGGAAATATCGTCAAAAAAGTTTCCAACGATTGGAAAATATGCCCGAATTTTTTCCAATGATTGGAAAAACCGCAAACGTTGACCGGCGCACCGCCCTTGTGTTAACTTTCACCGCGTGCGTAATGAAAATTCGTTTCCATTCACCAAGGACAGATGAGGATAAACATGACCGACGTACCGCGCCCCTGGATGGATAAGTATGACGATGAGGTCGTGACCGACTTCAAGCCCTTCCTCGCCCCCCTGCATACCCTGCTGGATCAGGCGGCGGAAAAACACCCTGACCGCGTCGCCGTGCATTTCCAGAATTGGGTGATCACCTATCGCGATCTGGCCACCCGCTCGCGCACTGTCGCCGCCCGCCTGCACGACCTGGGCGTGAACCGGGGCGACCGCATCGCCATCATGCTTCCGAATCTGCCGCAGACGATCGTGGCCTACTGGGCCGCCCTGCGCACGGGCGCCACCTTGGTCATGACCAATCCGCTCTATATGGAAACCGAGATCATGCACCAATTCAACGACAGCGGTGCGAAATTCCTCATCACCCTCGACCTCCTCTGGCCCAAGGTCAAAGACCTCCTCGCGCAAACGCCCATCGAGCGCACCATCGTAACCACCATCCCCGACGGCCTCGCCTTCCCGCTCAACACCCTCTACGCCCTGAAAAACAGAAATAAGTGCGTCGAGGTGCCCTTCAACGGCGGCTCGATCATGTCCTGGCGCGACTTCGTCAAGGGGCGTGGCGACTACACCTGCGACGCCATTTGTCCCGAGGAGGACGTGGCCGTCCTGCAATATACCGGCGGCACCACCGGGCTGGCCAAAGGCTGTATGCTGACCCACGCCAACCTGATCGTTAACGCGCAGCAGTGCGGCGAGATGCTTTGCAAGCTGGGCAAAAAGGAACAAGAATGCTTCCTGGGCGTCATGCCGTTCTTTCATATCTATGGCCTGACCGTCTGCCTGAATTTCAACACCCTGCTCGCCGCCAAACTCATCCCCTTCGCACGCTACGTGCCCAAAGACGTGCTGAAGGCCATCAACAAACACCGCCCCACCGTCTTTCCCGGCGCACCCTCTGTCTACACCTCCCTCCTGCATCAAAAGGACATCGGAAAATACGATGTCTCTTCCATCAAATACTGCATCTCCGGTTCCGCCCCCATGCCCATCGATCACTTCGATAAATTTCAGGAGGCCACCGGCGCGATCATTTGCGAAGGCTACGGACTCAGCGAAGCCTCCCCCGTCACCCACATCAACCCCGCACACAAAGTCCGCAAACACGGCTCCATCGGCATACCGCTGCCCGGCACCGATGCTAAAATCGTAGATGCCGATCTCGGGGGCGACGCCCTGCCCTACGGCATCGTTGGCGAACTATGCGTTCGCGGCCCACAGGTCATGAAAGGCTACTACAAACGGCTAGATGAAACCGCCGACGTACTCCGCCACGGCTGGCTCTACACCGGCGATCTGGCCACCATGGACGAAGACGGCTACGTCTTCATCGTCGACCGAAAAAAAGACATGATCATCAATGCCGGCTTCAACATCTATCCGCGTGAAATCGACGAAGTACTCTACGCCCATCCCAAAATCAAAGAGGCGGTAGCCGTCGGCATTCCGCATCGGCAGCGTGGAGAAATGATCAAGGTCTTCCTCGTGCTGAAAGACGGCGAGACCATGGAAAAAAGCGAAGTCATCGCCTACTGCCGCGAAAAACTCGCCGCCTACAAAGTGCCCCGCGCCGTGGAATTCCGCGACGACCTCCCTAAGACCATGGTCGGCAAAGTACTGCGCCGCGCCCTGCGCGAAGAAGAACTTAAAAAAAGACCCGCGCAATAATTGAAGCCTTGATCACCCCAGCATTCCCCTTTTCATGCCAGCGCCTCTTCTTCCAAATCGCGACAGCGATTTTAGCCAAAGCGGGAGGGCACCCGGCGATCAACCGGGAATCAGACAATTGGAAAATCAAGCAACGTCAATTGGGCTGCGAGGAACCCGCTTTGGGAATGGTGGGCGATACAGGGGTCGAACCTATATCGAATCCTTTGTTTGAAGGGCTTTTCTTAATGTCATGGTGCTTGTTGTGTGCTTTTCGTTGACAAGGTACCCCTCAAAGCGTACTTTTCGCAACAGGTGAAAACATAGAGCAACAAGGGGCGGCTATGGCGAAAAAGGTACGAAAAGCGGTAAAGGGTGGAGGGCGATTATTCAAACGCTTTGGGGGCCGCGACTATCCGCCGGACGCACCAATCAAAGCAGCGTTCTATCTGGCTGTAAAACATGAAGGCAAGCGAACCACTATTGCCCTGAAAGATCAGGCCGGAAACGCCATTACAAACCGCGTGAAGGCTGAGGCCGAGCGGGACAGGATAACGGCACCCCTGAAAGCCGGGGACGAACTACGGCGCGTTAAGGCCATTGCCGGCGTCATTCAGGACGCCGAACAGCGACTTGCGCAGGCCGTAGCGGATAACGAGCCGCGTCTTGCCCTATCAGACGCATGGGAAGCCTACGAACGGCAGTTGAAGTATATCGGGCGAAAGATCAGCGAGGGCAGCGCAGGAACTTTTCAAGCATACATTTCAGAGCTTGAACGCTGGATGCGCGAACAGTACCCAGAGGCAAGGGCTTTGTCCGATGTCACCCCCGACCATGCGAAAGCCTTTTCTGAATATCTATGCGACAAAGGCGAGACAGCGAAAACCTTCAATAACAAGGTGGGCTTTCTTCGGACCTTCTTCAAGCGCATGGAGAAACCCGCACGAATAGAACGGAATCCATTTGCGAAAATCGAAACGCACCCGAAAGAAACCCAGACCAAACGCGCCTTGACGGTGGACGAACTGAAACGCCTGATTGAGGCGGCGGAGGGTGAATATAAAACCCTTTTTTGTTTGGGCGTGTTTACCGGGATGCGGCTGTATGATTGCGCAACACTGAAATGGGGTGAGGTTGACCTTGACCGGGGCCTTATCGTCCGCCTGCCCCACAAGACGAAGGCGACCGGGAAAAAAGTCCGTGTTGGAATCCCGACGTATCTACGTGACCACCTTTCCCAGATAGCACCCACCCACCGGGACGGCTATATCATGCCCGAAATCGCAGGACACTACCTGAACGAACGGAAGATGCGAGTTTCCCGACAGATCAAGGCGACGTTCAAGAAAGCAGGGATTGAGCGCACCCGACACGAAGAAGGACGGGCACGGGCGGCTTTTGAAGAAGGTTTTCACGCACTGAGGCACAGCTATGTTTCCTTGATGGCCGAGCGCGGCGCACCGATGGCAACCGTTCAAGCGCTGGTAGGTCACAGCAACCCGGCCATGACCGCCTACTACCACAAAACCACCGACCAAGCGGCGCTGAATGCGGCGGCGGTGTTTACCCTCACGGACGGCACAGAGACACCACCCCAGCGCGAGCCGATGCCGGGATGGGCCGTTGACGCATTAGAAGGCATGACAGCAAATAACTGGAAGTCGATCAGGGCTGAATTGCTTCATTAAATTAAACCTCTGCATGACGGCAGCCAGTTTGAATTCAGGCTGACGTACTCCCAGTGGCGCAGCCGTCCTGTTTCTTCATATTGCTAAGAACCACCCTGTTTTTTAGTAAATGGGGACAGATTACTACAAAATATAATTGTCGAATATAGTTGTTGACAGCGCAGTATGCAGTGGAATGGTCGGTTGTCAGATGAGGCGGCGTTTTGCCGCGGAAGGAGTCTGACATGAGCAAAATCGACAAAACCGAGCTAATCCAAAAACTAACGATGGGGGCATTTTCCGCAAACCCCGAACAGTTGCAAGCGGCGGTTCAGGCACTCGAAACAAAGCAATCCAAGCGAAGGCTTGGAACCGCACGTCAAGCAGCGGAAATTCTCGAAACGTGCCCGACAACCGTCAAACGGTACCGCCAGCGCGGCTTGCTGGAAGGAATCAAAATTGGGCAGCGGCGGCTGAGGTTTGATTTGGATGCCGTTCAACGCTTGGCCGACTATGGCGAAACAGGAGCACAGATGTGAACGTTCCCGATCTTTTGGAAATTGAAAGATCAGTTTGCGGAACGCTTCTTGCCGTCCATGAGAGAGCCGCGAAACGGCTACGCTGGCGCGATCTGGCGAGGGCTGTTTGTCGGTGGTTGCCAGTGCAGAACTACTACAAGCGGCGGCTTTTCTTGCGCCTTACGGGAAGGCGGGCCGTGGCGTGAAACATGACACCGACGAAATTCGGCGGCGACTAACCATCCCGCAAATCGGCGCGGCACTGTTCCCCTCGTGGCGTCCGGGCAAGTCGTGTAAGTCACCATTCCGGAAAGACAAGTCACCTTCGTTTTCTGTATTCGAGGGCGGCGCGGCATGGAAGGATTTTGCGTCCGACGAATCGGGCGACGTGTTTTCCTTTTACGAAAAGGCAACGGGCCTTCCCTTCCGCGACACCGTGGAAAAGCTGGCTTGCATGGCGGGCCTTCATGCTGACGTTGACCGTCCGGCGGCGGTGCTGGCGAATGGAAAACCAACCCTTCCGGGTGACTTGCACACGGGCGACGATGCCGAATTGCGGGCGCTGGCGGCGTTGCGGCATGTATCCCTTGAAGCGGTGAGGCTGGCGTCCGAGCGTGGCTTGCTTC
>CAZBEO010000029.1:0-37772 GCA_964490935.1 uncultured Verrucomicrobiota bacterium | reverse complement strand
AAAAACACATTGCAACAACGATCTGGGGAATTTGTAACTTTCCCGTCCCGCACCCCGGTCTTGTGCTTACTCCGCAGGATGGCATGCGCTTCTTTTCCGCCATGCCGTGCTGATGGCCAGTGCCGCCAACAGGATACAGAGGCCCCAATACATCTCGAGCACTTCCTCGTTCTGCCAGTATACTAGGTGCGCCGCATCGGGTCGGATCAGCCAACTGCCAAACCGGCTGGTCCATGGGTGAATCAAATGAATGATCTCCGGGAAAAGAAAGCAGGGAATCAATTCTGGTGGCGAAAGGTAGCCCCGCAGCGCCGAGTCCTTCTTCCGCATCCAGACCACCAGCACCAGAGGAAGAATGATTCCAAACAGCTTCATGTACCACGAAACCACATCGGAAGGGCGCAGGCGTTCAATCACCGATACGGCCGTGTCGCCCAGATGCTCCACGCACCAGACGCCCAGCTCGGACTCGCGAAACTTCCTGAAGTTGATGTTATGTAGGTTCGCTTCGCCCTGCCGGTTGATCACATCAATGGATTCGGGCGTCTTAAAGCCGAAGATGCGCTGTCCCCAACTAAGTTCCTCTCCCGCGCACACAAAAAAGAAAAGGCCCGTCATCAGAATATATAGCCTCGCGAAGCGTGGCATCTTTTTCCAGGAGCGGAGGGTGAAAAAGAGGACGAAGGAGGCTCCTAAAAAGCCGATGAAGGTGACCCATTCCACGCCCCGGTCCTCACCCTGCAACCAACGGGCATGAAACTCGGGCGCGGCGGCATACACCACCCAATAGAGCAAAAACAAGAGGATGAACCCGACGAATACGGTCAGTGATTTTTTCATGATGCGGCATTATTGCCCTCAGGGGGGTTCCCTTCAAGCATAAACAGGCCGGACCCGCTTTCCGTGTGCCCTATGCGTCCTTTCGCGGCCAACTCCCCGCGCTCACTCTCCGCACGGCTCGCGAGGACACGGGCCCTCCCGGCACGAGCTTTGATTTCCCGGTGACCGGTCAGTCCGGTTTGCTCCCGCCGTAGCAATACTTCACATACGCGGCTGGCAGCGGCTTGGTGCACAGCGAAACAATCACCGCCACCATCAGGGAAATAGGCAGCGCAACGATCAGTGGGTCTACCACCGCCCACGTCGGGCTCGCCCACGTCGGAATCAGCGTGGCATGCCCTGTCAGCGCTGTGCAGATGCCCAGTCCGCCCGCCGTTTTGGCGTTGATAAAGACCGACCAGAACGTGCTGGCCAGAAAACCGACCAGAATCGAGCTGATGGCGCCCACCCGCGTCATGCGCTTCCAGAAAAGACCTCCCAACAGCATCGGCAGGAACGACGAGGCGCACAGGCCAAAAAACAGAGCCGTGGCCAGCGCGACAATATTGCCGCGCACCATTTTGCCCATGGTGATCGCTGCAATGAGCCCCACCAGAATGCCCAACCGGGTGATCAGCACCGAATGATGCGAATGCCGATGCGTGATCTGCTCGAAAATATCCCGTCCGATCGCCGTACCCATGGTGTGAAACTGGCTGGAAAGAGTACTCATCGCCGCAGCAAGCAGCGACATTAGAAAGATGATGCCGAACCACTTGGGCATGGCACTGCTCACGAAGGTCGGCACGATGGTATCCGTGTTCCCTTTCATCGTGGTGCCTACGGTGATGGACCGGGCAATGGAAATTAAATGAGGCTCGATTTGGTCCTCCACGCCGGCCGCTCCGTGCCGAATGACTATGCCCGGCGTTTTCAACACATACCGCAGCGCATTTTCATCGGTATCCCCCGGCAGGCGATAGCTGACAAATGCCTTCGCACGCGCCAAGACCTCTTCCGTCGCATCCGCCGCGACCGGCGTCAACCGCCCCGCGCCATCCGCCCCCGGGTCCAGCAGCGCCTGCTCGCTCACAACCCGACAGGAAATCACCTCGTTCTTGTGAAAATACGCATTCGAGAGCGAACCCACCACGAACGCCACGCCCGTCATCGCCAGAATGAACACCCCGCCGACCACCACCGCGCGATTCAACGATTTGCGCGATTTCACGGTCATAAAGCGCACCACCAATTGCGGCTGCGCGAGCACCCCAATGCCCACCCCGAGTACAATCGTGGAGACCATGATCCACCACAGATTATACTGCGCGGCATCCGCCGGGGCATCTGCCGCCGAGGCCCATCCGAACTTCGGCATCGAGGTCCAGCCCTGATGCCCCATGGCCGTCAACCCCTTCGGAACCAGATCGTCCATATCCGTCAGCGCCTGATGGGCGGCTGTAAAGCCGCCGAGCGTGTGATACGTGAAGCCAATTAGAATCAGCATGCCGACCAGCATGATCGCCCCCTGAAGCGCATCGGTGAACATCACCCCCTTGAGACCGCCCGCAATCACATATGCCGCCACAATTAGCGCAAAAATATACAGCCCCACATCATAGGGAATGTGAAAAATCGACACGATAAACTCGGCCCCGCCCACGATGACCGCCATCGCATAGAGCGGCATGAAAACAAAAATAACCAGCGCACAGAAAATCTGAATGAACTTGCTGTCAAACCGCTTGGCCATCAGCTCCGGGAATGTGTGCGCATCGAGATGATGCCCCATGCGCCGTATCGGCTCCCCCAGAAACACAAACGCGATGAACACGCCTGCGAAAATGTTGAAGAAGGTGAGCCAGAGCAGGCCCAAACCGAAGTTAGCCGCCACGCCTCCGAAGCCCACAATGGCCGAGGTGCTGATAAACGTCGCCCCGTAGGAAAGCGCCATCACCACCGGATGCACGCTGCGTCCGGCCACCAGATAGTCCGATGCCGTCTTCGTTTGGCGATACCCCTGATACCCGAGATAACCAACCAGCATCAAATATACAATCACGACAATAATCGTAAGCAAATCCATAAATTCCCTTCCTTAGCAAGGCGTTTAAAGCCTTACAGCGCCTCTTCAATTTCTTCTTTTTCCTCTTTCGCCCAGTCCACGTCCTCTTTCTTCACGGGAACGTCACCTCGGTTCCAGTTGATGAGCCCGTACACCACGCACAACAAACTCGAACCTATGCATAGCGCATAACACGTCACAATCGCCGGATCATCGATGCCCCACATAATCGCTCCTTCTCGTTTGCTCGGCACCCAACCCGCCGAACACTGTTTCTATTAATCGAAACAGTATGGGAAAGCGTTTCTATTCGTCAAGACACTTTTTCTGTAAGCATTCGAGGGGTGACCGTAGCCGTCCACTCGCCGAGCGGACGGGCATTTAGCGGCAAAAATACGTGGTGCTCGGAGAGCGCCACGCTACCAATACGCACGCCCGACACGCTGCGCGTCCTAGTTCTTTTCTATTCTGTTCTGCGGGAAATATAACCGCGTGCCCGCTGTTGTTCACTGACCGGATGGCGGGCCAAAGCCCGTGCGCCTGTCAGGTCGGGTGGCCGCATATAGGATGCCCGCGGCGGCGGCGTAGGCGGCGAGCGCATACACGATCACGAATTGCCGCAGATTTCCGTGGAAGAGCAGCGCGCCGATAATCAGCGCCGCCGCCGAAACCATCAGATATGGAATGGCCGTGAACCGGTGCTGCGCCATTTCAAAGTTGAGTAGAATGTACGCCAATCCAAGCGGGGCCATCGCCACGGACACGCTGCGCACCATCAGGATCAAACGGGCGTCGGGCTCCGTCACATGGTAGAGTAGCAGCAGCGGAATGCGGGGAAGCGCCACGCAGAAGACGACCGCCGCGCCAATGATCACCGTCGAGAGCGCAATCGCCTTCCAGAGGGTACCCGTATGTTCAGAGGAGCGCTCACCCCTCGAAATCACCTTCGGGAAAAGGGCGTTCGCAATGGGCTGAGAGAGAAAGATCAGCACGCGGGCGATTGTCGAGGCGCGGGAATACGGGCCGTAATCCGTCTCCGCCGGGAACAGCATTTTGACCAGCACCACATCGCCCGTCATGAGAATCGAAAAGGAAAACAGGGCCATCATGGACTGCATCAGATAGCGATCGGTTCGCTCCAGGGGCAGATCCGTCGCCCCACTTCGGGGTATTATTTTTGCAAAAAGCAACGCGCCCGCCAACAGGCTGAGGGTCAGCCCCAGCAGATGCCCTAAAAGCCCGAAAACAGCATAGGCTCCAAACGCCATCACCAGCGCCACGGCGCTGATAATGCGCAGTACCGCCCAGATATTTCCCGTCAGACACATCGAAGTAAACGCCTGAACCCCCTGCAGCGAGCCGACGTATATGGGCAGGTAGTAGGAAAGCGCCACCATGAAGATCACGAGAATGACCGGAGAAAGACCATCGAGATGCAGACCGGCTCGCCAGACCGGCGACAAAAGCAGGGCCACCGCCACCACCGGGAGCAGAATCAGACTGAGCTTGGAAAACCAGCCTCGGGCCAGGCGGCGGATGTCTCCCCCGCGCCCCTCCTGCTTGAGGTGGGCGGAAAAGTGCGCCAGCGTATTCTGCAGGGCCAGCGTGGGCGTGGTGAAAATCAAATAAACGCCCAGCATGGAGGCCAGTATGGCATAGGACGCCTCGGAAAGCAGGCGCCCCATGATCATGTGAAAAAGCAGATTGGTGGCACTGCCCAGATTGGTAAAAACAATCACGAGCAGGCTATGCCGCAGCAGCCGGTCGGCGTCGTATCGGTCGAGTATCCTGCTGAGGGCACCCATGCTCTACAAAACCTCCGCCTGGATGCGGTGAATGAGCAGGGGCGGTTTGGGGGAGGTTTTGGACACATCCTGAAGCCTCCATTCGTTTTTTCCGGAATTGAGCGTCAGGGGGGCTGTGACCACCTGCTGCAGTTGGTTGGCCTGAAAAGTCAGTCGCTGCCGCCCACCATCCAGCGTCAGTATTTTGGGGGCATTCAGGGCCGTTCCGAGCAGGCGCAGGCGAACGGAAATCGGCTGCTCCCGCAAATTATACACGGTGAGCACGCCGGCCTCTTCGAGCATATACCAGTCACGATGATCATTGGTTTTGGTGTATTTCCAACCCGCGCCAAAGAGCGTCAGCACGTCCTCGCCCCGGGCGCGGCGCTGCTGCACAACATCCTCTTCCGTATTGTAATAAAGCGTCACCGGAAGCCATTCCACCGGGAAATCCTGCGGCGTCGGACGGTAGTGAAGGCCCATGCGCTCAAGGGCAATCCCGGCCTTATCCACAAACACCTTTTTGTGTGCAAACGCCTCTTCCGGCCAGGTCCAGGGCCCCAGACGCGCCCAGTATTCCTTGCCCTCAAAAAAGGCCGCCAGCGGGTTGATCTCGAAAAACTCCTTCGCGGTCTCCCGCCAGTTGTGCTGCTCATACACCTGCACGGGCTCGTTGGGTATCGTATAGGTAAACTGCACGTTGGTGGAGGCGTTGATGCGGAATTCATTCCACGGGGTGAACCAGCGGTCGCACAGCACAACCGTGCCGGACGGAAGGCTCGTATCCATCCATCGCGCCGCCGCCATATAGGGAGGCGAGCCGATCAGGCGGGTCGCCAGCCAAGCCGGCCAGGCATTGCACGCCAGCACCACCGCCACCGAAAATAACAAGGCAACAAGCCCCGGCAATCCCCGCTTGAGCAGGCCGGCCAGGCGCATCCCGGCAAAATCAAGCGCGAGCGCCGTCAGGACAATGAATACCGGAAAGATACTCGAATAGTGCCGAGGCGTCGGCGGAAAAATCGAAAGGGTATGAATCAGCGCCTGCATAAGCAGTGCGGCAAGTGCCGTGAATCCGAACACGCGAAGCGCGGAGCGGGACCGCCCCGCACGAATCAGCGCATACACCCCCGTGATCAGGACCAGCAAACTCACCGTGCCGCGCAGCCAACCCGATCCGAACAGATAACTGGCCGCCAGATTCCATGCCACCAGCCAAGGACGGTCAATGTTCTGCTCCAGCACATCACCCCACTGATCCTTGCCCGCTCCAAAGGCCAGATAAATCACGTCGCGAAGCCCCCACTTATCGAGCAACGAAGGCAGGCCGATGAGGAATAAACAGGCCGTCAGAATGCCCGCATAGCGTCCCTTCCGACTCCAGGACACCCCCGAAAGCAGCACTACGGCGTAAATCGCCAGAGTAAAGACCGCCGCAAACGGCCACGAGGAAATCTGAATGTTCGTGATCAGGTAATAACCGACAAACAGCGCGATATATAAGCGCCAGTCCGGACCCAATCCCTTGCGCAGGCGCTCCTCCAGCCGCAGCAGCGCCCACAGAGCGATCAAACACCCCGGAACAATCGGCGCATAAAAATAACATTCGCGCGACATCTGCACCAGAAGCGGCTGAAACGCCGCCACCACGGCCGCCACCAACCCTGCACGCACGCCCACCATCGACCGCACCAGCAAAAAGGCCGCCCAGATGGTCGCAATCCCCATCAGCGCATCTGGCAGACGCGCCGTGGTAAAGGTGACCGGCAGACCCAGCCACTGGATCAGCGCATTGTGCGCCGCAAACCACGCCGGAGGCAGCGTGCCCACATACTGCCCGCTCTCCGCAAAAAGCTGCGACGGCGTCAAACCGCTTTGGCAGATTTTGAAGAACTCCATCATGTCGGCGCCCATCGTGGCCAGCCCGAGATCAACCAGCCGAAGCCATGCGCCAATCAGCATCGCCACCAGCAGAAAAATAAGCGCGAGTCCACGCGGAAAGGTGCTTTCAGGGGGTCTGGGTGATTCCATTTTTCGAGCCTTTTCTGACAGGGTTCCTTGCCGGTGGATTGCCTTGACTTCATGAGTCAAATAGTTTTGAAGTATGTGTCTATTCACGGAAAAAACAATCTAAAACATGGCGAATCCCCTCAAATTCAGTGTCATTATCCCGTATCGGGTTTTGGATCATTACGTGCGGCACTGCGTGGAAGCGTGCCGTGAATTGCGCACGCCAAACTTCTCGTTTGAGCTGATTCTTCTGCCCGACACCATCACCACGGAATCCGACCTGCCGCAGGAAGGCCTGACCGTACATCCCACCGGCCCCGTTTTCCCCTCCGCGAAGCGCAATCAGGGAGCCCACCTCGCCAAGGCGGAATATTGCGCCTTCATTGACTCCGACGCCTATCCCCTGCCGGACTGGCTTCTCAACGCCCGCGATTTGCTCGAAAAACATCCCCGGGTTGGCTGCCTGGGCGGCCCTAACCATATTCCGCCGGGCAGTCCGCTCCTCCAGTGCATCGGCACACGCATTCTCTACTGCCGACTCGGTACGGGCGCCTTCCCGGAACGAAAACTGGAAAAGGACTACAACGAGGTCATGGAAATGGCCTCGAGCAACCTGATCGTCCGTACGGCACTGCTCCGCGAACTCGGCGGAATGGACACGGGCCTGCTCACTGCCGAAGACGCCCTCCTCTGCTTTCAGATTCGCGAAGCGGGTCACATCGTGGCCTATGCGCCCAACGTCGAAGTTTTTCACCACCGCCGCAATTTTCCCTGGCCCTACCTCCGCTCCATTCACCGGTACGGTCGCGACAAAGCCTGGATACTCAAAGAGCGCCTCACCATCGATAAGTACTATTACTTTGCTCCCACGTTCCTCGTGCTGGGACTTTTTTTAGGCGGCCTGGCCGCTTGGCTGCTTCCCGCGCTGCGCCCGCTCTATGCCGCCGTCTGCCTTCTCTACGCCGCCGCTATCCTGCTTCAATCCATCGCCTTCAAAAATCCGCCGGAAATACTGCTTGGGATCGTCGGCATCCCTGCGACTCACGTGGCCTACGGCATCGGCTTCATGACCGGACTCATCACGACCAAAGGAAAAAACAACGCATGAAAATTCTCATCACCTATCCGCGCATCAAGACCGTTAAGGGTATCGCCCATGTCACCCAGAACCGCCAGTTCCAGTGGCTATCCCTCCCATCCTGTCTCTACCCACTCGTGGCTGCATCCGCCGCCACCCTCCTTAAAAACAACGGGTACGACATACTCTGGAAGGACGCCGTCATCGAGGGGGTCCCCCACGAAGACCTCATGGAATACCTCCGCGAAAACAGCCCCGACCTGATCTTTCTGGAGGCCAAAACCCCCATCATGCCCCGACTCTGGGAAATCATCGCCGAAATAAAGGCGCTGCTACCCAGAACAAAAATAGCCGTCGCCGGCGATCACGTCACCGCCTACCCCGACGAAACCATGACCCGCTCCCCCGCCGACTACATCCTCACCGGCGGCGACTACGACTTCCTCCTCCTCAACCTCTGCCAACACCTCGAAAAGGGCGAACCCCTCGAACCCGGCATCTACCACCGCGAAAATGGCACCGTAGAAAATACCGGACCCTTCCAACTCAAGCACGATCTCGATTCCCTGCCCATGGCCGATCGCGAACTGACCAAAGCGCTCCTCTACAACCAGGAACGCAACATGAAGTATCGCCCCCATGCCTACACCATGGCCGGACGCGACTGCCCTTACGGCAAATGCAAGTTCTGCTCCTGGACCACGCTATACCCCACCTTCCGCGTCCGCTCTGTTGAAAAGTATCTCGATGAAGTCGGGCATCTCATCAACACCTACGGCATCCGCGAAATCTTCGACGATACAGGCACCTTCCCCGGCGGCGCCTGGCTCAAAAATTTCTGTGAGGGCATGGTGCAGCGGGGCTACCACAAGCGCGTCGTCATCTCCTGCAACATGCGGGCCGATTACGTGACCGAAGAACTCGCCGCCCTCATGAAACAGGCCGGATTCCGCCTACTGAAAACCGGACTCGAATCCGCCAACCAAGACACCCTCGACCGCATTGATAAAAACACCACGGTCGAACAGATTTACAACGCCTGCCGCATACTCAAACAGGCCGGACTCGAAGTGCACCTCACCACCATGGTCGGCTTCCCCTGGGAAACCCGCGCCGACGCCATGCGCACCTACCACATGCTCAAGGAACTCATGGAAAAAGGCTATGCCGATGTTTTTCAGTCCACCATCGTCGTCCCTTATCCAGGCACGCCCCTCTTCAAAGACGCCGTCGCCAACGACTGGTTTCTGATTGATCCTTTCGACTACGAGCAGTACGACATGCGCCTGCCCGTACTGAAAACCGGCGACATGACCCGCGAAGAAGTCACCCACTTCTGCAACCGCATGTTCCGCATCTACTTCTCCCCCCGGCATATCTTCCAGAAGCTCAAACGGCTTCGCTTTGCCGATCTCCCCTTCCTGCTGCGCGGCGCACTCGCCGCCGCCGGACACATCTTCGACTTCAAGCCCCCGAAATAAATCGGCGGTCCGACAGCCTACTGCTGATGGGCTCCCAGCATGGCGTGCTGCAGGCGTAGCACCTCCAGCGCGTCCGCCCCGCTGATGCCCGTCAGAGGTGTGCCACGCAACAGATGATCCGCAAAGCGTGCGAAGACCCGGTCGTGCCCCAGATGCCAACGCCCGGTGACGTAATTCCATCCGAGCGCAACGTGCTGCATCCAGTGCTGAAGAAAAAACCCGCCCGCCGAAAGCACCAGAGAAAGCGCCCCGTGACTTCCGTCGTTTCCCGTCAGCGTATAAATGTTGCGGAACATATCCACAGTGCCCATCGCCTTTTCACCCAAAAGCACCAGACGCCATTCACAGACCGGACTGTCAAAATTAAAATACGTGTGCACCGGGATCTCCGCCCCGGTCTCATTCACCGCAACAAAATCAGCGCTCAGCATCCCCGGCGTGTTCCCTTTTTCCGCAAGCCCGCGAACGATCGTTCGATTTTTGAACACCAGTTTCCCCGGCGCAAACTCCCGCAGCAAATAGAGGCAATGAGGGCTCTCATCATAAATCTGACCCTGAAGAAGTTCGTGATGCCACGCCGGCACAGGCCGCCTCGGATTATTCAGCAGGTGCAGCGATAAAGCATGCAACCGTCCGTAGCACCCCGCCTTCAGGTCGCGCCTCATCTTGTTCACGGCCCCGGCAAACAGCCAGTTGTGCATAATCGCTAACGACCGACCTTTCGCCGCCGCCAGCTCAACCAGCTCTTCTCCCTGCGCCACCGTTTCCACAAACGGCTTCTCGCACAGCACATGCAAACCCGCCTCCAACGCTTCCCGAACCAGGGGATAATGAGACTTCAGACTCGTCGAAATCACCACGGCATCGACCCCGCTCAGCCAGTCGATTCCCCCCAGCCGATCCGCTACCGCCGTTCTGCCCGAGAAGTGCTTTTTAACCCGCTCAATGGCTTCCTCTCGACAATCCACCACGCCGACCAATTCGAAGTCCGGGTTGCTCTGTATAATCCGTATGTGGCGGACAAACGCCTCGCCCCCCACCCCAATAAGCGCCAATCGAACGCGCCCGTTATTTGTTTTGGCAGGCTTCACGGCGTATTCGGCTTTCTCAATGAAATCGGCTCCTTGATATACCCTTCCTGCACAAACCAGGCTATTTCATCGTACAGCGAGTGAATAATGCGGCGCGGCGCAAAGCCCAGTTCCTTGCGGGCCTTGGCATTGTCGTAATACAGATCCAGCATGGCCCGCTTGATACTGGACGAACGAATAATCGGATCCCGGCGCGTAACGACGGCCAACACATTCAACGCATACGACATAAGCAGCGCCACACCCAGCGGAGGCTTGAATTTTGGCGCCGAAACGCCAGTCAGCTCCGTGATCAGAGCGAAGTATTCCGAAAAGAGCAGGTTCTCATTGCACAGCAAATAGCGCTCTCCGAGCCGCCCCTTCTCCAGCGCCAACAAATGCCCCAGCGCCACATCCCGCGCATCCACGTAATTCTGACGCGAGTCAAAATACGCTGGCAACTTTCGTGTGACAAAATCAATAATCAACTGGCCGGTATACGTCGGCTTCACATCGCCGGGTCCCAGCGAGGCCGAGGGTTGCGCAATGATGACGGGTATGCCCTTTTCTTTATACAATTGAAGCGCCGCCTCTTCGCCCAAATGCTTCGAGCGCTCGTAGTCGCCCGAGATATCCCACAAGTTGAATGCCGTATCCTCGTTGTTCATCCGGCCCTTGCCCGCACAGCCGAGAGCCGCCGTACTTCCCGTATGCACAATCCGCTTCACACCCAACTCGCCGGCCAGCGTGAGAATACGGGTAACCCCATCCACATTGCTCTCAAAAATTTCTTTTTGGCGTGATTTCAGCGGCGTGTTGACCCCGGCCACATTGCACAAAAAATCCGCCCCCCGCAAAAAGGGTTTCAACGATTCCGAGTCACGCAGATCCCCTTGAAATACCTCCACGCCCTTTTGCCGCCACTCCTCGTTACGTGCATCGCTGCGCACCAGAATGCGCACTTCGTAGTTGCGCTCCAACGCCGCATCAACCACATGTGCCCCAATGAATCCACCCGCTCCCGTCACTGCTAGTTTCACTATCCGCTCCCTGTGCCGTTTCGTGTTGACGCATGATGTGCCGCCTAAGGCCGTAAAGATAGCTCAGAAAATGGATCGCCGTCAACGGTTCTGATTTGAACACATTACGATGGACCCTCAAGCCCATTCAAGCCGCATCCCTGCGCCGCATGGCCTGAATCCATCCCCGAATCGCTCGCGTAGCAGGTATTGAGCTGCCAGCCCCGTACAATGCCCAGGCGCCACCCGCCGAACGCCAAACGACTTCAACACATCTGCCGCCTGTTCCACCAAAGCGGCATCGGCGTGCGCCAGATGCATCCCGCCGATTACACAGGCGATGGATGTTTCGCCCGTGGAAGCCCGCACATGCCGCAACGTATTTTCCAACCCGCTGTGCGCACAACCGAGCAGCACCACGAGCCCCTCGTCCGTTTCCATCCAGAGCGACTGATCGTCGGGCACCGTGTCCGGGACCATACCCGCCGCATCCGAAAACAACGCTGAATCACCGGGAGGCCCCTGCTTTACTCTCGGAATGCTCCCACTGATCCAAACGCCCGGAATCACTTCCGTCGGCCCCTCCGTGCATATCCCATTCGCCGCATGTGCTTTTACCGCCGCTCGCACATCCGGCGGCATACCGATATCACGCAGCGTTCCGCCGCGCCTGCTGAAATGCGCGCCCTCCGCTGCAGGGTGCATAAAGAGGCGGGCCTGTGGCGCCTGCCCGAGCGCATACGCCAGCCCACCCGTGTGATCATAATGCCCATGACTCAGCGCAATCGCTTCGATTCGCTCCCACGCGACACCCAGCCTTTCGGCATTGTGCGGCAGAGCAAGCCCCTGCCCCGTATCAAAAAGAAGCGTACGCCCCGAGTGCTCAATCAGCATGGAAAGCCCATGCTCACCCAATAAGCCGGGCATCAAAGCGGTATTCTCAACCAGTATGCTCAAGCGGGTAATCATGGCGATAGTCTGTTAGGTCAACGACTCAGTGATCGCACACATTCGCACCGCTTTGCAGCGTACCATTCAGCCACGAAAGCACCAGCGCCTCCGGCTCACCTACCGGCGCGCCCACCACCACGTCAATCTCGTTTTCCTCAAACAACGCCTGCGCCCGCTGCCCCATGCCGCCCGCAAGGATCACATTCGCACCCTGCTCATGCAGCCAGCGCGGCAATACGCCCGGCTCATGCGCAGGAGGCGTCAACATCTCAACCCCCTGCACCTCTTTCGTATTCTCATCCGCCGAAACCATTGCAAATTGCTCACAATGCCCAAAGTGCATGCAAAGTTTCCCATCCGCCAACGGAATTGCTATTTTCATCTTTCTTCTCCTTTTTTATAGTTCTCTTATAAATTTAAGTCGGGAACATAAGCCCAACCTGGTCCGTCATTTTCCGCCATCGCGCACGGCAACCACCACCCCGGCGAACGCCTTCGTCGCCGGAGAATCAGGACAACTCTCCACAAACGAACGCCCCTCGTCGCCCGCCATCACCACACGCGGGTCCATCGGAATGCGCCCTAGAAAAGCCACGTTCATCTCGGCTGCCAGCTTTTCTCCTCCACCCCGCCGGAACAAGTCCGTCTCCTTGCCACAGTGCGGACACACAAAGCCGCTCATATTCTCCACAATGCCCAGCACCGGCACCCCCACCTGACGGCAGAAGTTTACCGAGCGCCGCACGTCTGCAATCGCCACCTCCTGCGGCGTCGTCACAATCAGCGCCCCATCCAGTCCTTCAATCAACTGGCACACCGACAGCGGTTCATCGCCTGTCCCCGGCGGCGCATCCACAATCAGATAATCCAACTCACCCCATTCCACATCCGTCAAAAATTGCTTGATCACATTCATCTTCATCGGGCCGCGCCAAATCACCGCCTGATCATGCCCCTCCAGCAACAATCCCAGCGACATCACCTTCAAACTGCCCACCTCCAGCGGAAGAATCCCATTCTCCCCATTCACCGGACGCTTGCCATACAGATTCAGCATCGTCGGAATACTCGGCCCGTGAATATCCACATCCAGCAATCCCACGCGATAGCCTTGCTGCGCCAGCGTCGCCGCCACATTCACCGACACCGTGCTTTTGCCCACGCCCCCCTTACCCGACATCACCAAATATTTTTTCTTGATCGCGCACATCCGCTGCGCCAGCGCCTGCCGCTCCTGCGCCGCCTCCACCGTCTCCCCCGGTTTTACCTGCTTCGCAGCGCACGCCTTCTCTCCGCACGACTCACAACTCTTTGCTTCATCACTCATTATTCATCTTCTCCCTGATTCGTTTCCAAAGTTCTTTTATTTCTTCCGCTGCGGGACCTTTACCATATTCCACCACCGAAAGCCCCAAGCGTTGCGCCTCGGTAAACGCGCCATCATACGAAAGCCGTCCCGCCAAGAACGCCCCTCGCTCTTCGGCCTCTCTTTCCAGACGCTCAGCCATGCCCACGTTTAAATCATATTTATTCACCACCAACGCCACTGGAATACGAAAATGTTTCGTCAGATCCAGCACGCGTGATAAATCATGCGCTCCCGAGAGCGTAGGTTCCGTCACGATCACGGCCAAGTCCGTTCCCGTCAGCGAGGCAATCACCGGGCAGCCAATCCCCGGCGGCCCGTCCACAAGCACCCAGTCCGCCTTTCGCTCCTTCGCCAGTTCCACCGCCTGCTCACGAACCAGCGCCACCAAGCGACCCGAATTTTCCCCGCCCGGCGTCAATCGCGCATGCACCATCGGCCCACACCGCGTAGCTGAAATAAACCACTCGCCGCCCTCGCGCTCCGGAAAATCAATCGCTCCCACAGGACAGGCCGAAACACAGACGCCGCAGCCCTCGCAGCTCATATCACGAACAAAATAAGTCGCGCCGTCTTCTGCTCTTCCAATCGCATCAAACCGACAGACCTCTTCGCAGACTCCGCAACCCGTACAATCTACCGTGCGAATTCCCGCCTCGTGCCCACTGCGAAACACCTCGCGCCGCTTAATCTCCGGCTGTAAAATCAAGTGCAGATCCGCCGCATCCACATCACAATCCGCCAACACCACCTGATCCGCCAGCACCGCAAACGAAGCCGTTACACTCGTTTTCCCTGTTCCACCCTTACCGCTGATGATTACAATCTGCTTCATGACCCGCTTCCTGATTTCCATGTGAAATTCACCCGTTCCATCAACAGCTCCATGGCCTCGCGAAAAGCAGCCACCGTATGCAGGGGCAATTCACCCCGCGAATAACTCTCCGCCACCGCCCGGTCATCCGGAATTTCCGCAAGCAACTCGATGGCCTCTTCCCGACAATACCGCTGCACCGAATCATCCCCGCAGGCCCGATTCACCACCACGCCAAAAGGACGCACCAACGAGCGCATCAACTCCACCGCCAACTTCAAATCGTTTAATCCAAAGGGCGTTGGCTCCGTCACCAGCAGCACATAATCCGCGTCCTTCACCGTCGTCACCACCGCACAGGCCGTGCCCGGAGGCGCATCGAGCAGTGCGAGGCCCGTCGGCTGCACGTTTCTCTTTACCGCCCGAATCAGCGGCGGGGCCATCGCCTCACCAATATTCAAACGTCCCTGCACAAACGAAATCTTCCCAGCCCTGCCACGTTCCACTACACCCACCGTGCGGAGCACCTCGGTGATCGCACCCGTCGGGCACGCTCGCAAGCAACCCCCACAGCCATGACACAACTCCGGGAAAATCACCGCCTTCTTCGGAACGATAATTGCATGAAATTCACACGCCTCGGCGCACTTGCGGCACCCATCGCAAAGGGCGTTCTCCACCACTGGAACCAGGATTCCCGCCTCTTCCGTTTCCTTGATTTCCGGCTTCAAAAATATATGCCCGTTCGGCTCTTCCACATCGCAATCGAGATATTGAATCGGCACCTCCTGTTCCGCTAAGAGGACCGCCAGACTCACCGCCACCGTCGTCTTGCCGGTGCCTCCCTTACCACTCGCCACCGCAACACGAAATGCTCCATCCATCCTGCTCATACAACCTCTTCCCTACGAATCACCAGACAGCCCATCGGGGCCTTCGCCATTTCCGCCACCAGCGGACACTTCACAATAAACAAAAAGAAAATCGGCTTATTTATCCCCGACAGCGTTTCAAAGTTTCCCTGCCCCTTCGATATCACCAGGTCCGCGTTATCCCAGAGTTGTTTGAACTCATCCGAGCAATCCTCCAGCACGGTTCCCGGTGCATCCGAACCATTGTCCGTCACGCGCACCAGTTCCGTCAGTCCCGCTAAGGTTGCATCCTCCATTGTCGCGTCATTGATCACCGGCGACCCGCGCACCACCAGCGTGATCTTACCCATGGGCAAAGCTTCGATCAGCAATCGGTCCAACACAATTTCTCCCGCGTTATCCGCCAGATATAAAATGTGCTCCGCGCGCTCCGCCGCCTCGAAAAGTTCCTGCGCATTACCCTGCAACGGTTGCGACCAGATACTGTTCAAATGCTCCGGCAACTCTTCCGCTGCAATCTGCGTCTTGGCCCCCGCATCCAACAAGTTCCCGCCAATCGCCACGCGCGCCGCCGCCTCGCGAACATCCGGCTGAAGCTTCATCGCCTCGCGCATCGCCGGCAACATCTCTAGCGCCGCGCGATTCATTTGATCCTTCACCGCCCGATACGGATCACGATGTCCCACCACGCCCCGAAGCATACGATGCAGACGCTGAGCAATCGCCGGCGGCGTGCCCTCCCAGTCCATCTCCGATAAATCACGCAGCACCCGGCGCAACAGCGCCTCGCGCTGCGCATCCTCCGGTGCCACCAGCGAAATAGCCTCCAATGCCTGACGCACAAAACAAGGTAAACAAATCAATTCCGTTTTCATCGCAATCCCTGCACCCCTCCGGGGGGCGTTATTTTTTATTTCGTCCTCACATCCCAGGGTCATTCGACCCTGGGTTTAATTCCTCGCCCCCTCCCGGGGGCGCTCTTCATCCCCGGAGGGGATCGGGTGTTTAGCCCGGGGTCGCAGACCCCGGGAACACGCGATCCCCAAAAACCCAATGCACCCCGGATGGGGTGCCGGAAAAATCATTCTCCCACAAACCGCTCATCATATTTCAACTCATGCGCATCCAAAAACATCTTAAACTCTTCCATAAACGTCTTCGTGCGATGATGCTCCACCTGATTTTGAATATATTCCCTAATCTTCGGAATCACCGAATGACTCACCGTGAAAGACGCATATTTCGTCTGCCACGCAAAATGCCCCACGATTTTTTTTCTCCTCGTTGATCCAACGAGTGCTTCCGTTTTTTATTTGTCGTATAACTTCGGACACCGACACGCTCTGATGGATATGTGCCAGGATATGCACATGATCAAAAGTGCCCCCCTTTTCAAGTAGATAGCCCTTGGTCTCCCGAAGGATGCCCCCGATATACGCATACAAATCTTCGCGGAGGTCTGAGGAGATAACAGGCTCGCGGTTTTTTGTGGAACATATGATGTGATAAACGTGGCTCACATAACTCATTGGCTTCCTTCCTCTCCGCACCCCGGGGGGCATGCGATCCCTTCATTCCTATTCATCCCGGGGTTAACACCCCGGGCTTAATTCCTCGCCCCCTCCCGGGGGCACTCTTCATCCCCGGAGGGGATCGGGTGTTTAGCCCGGGGTCGAATGACCCCGGGAACCCGTCACCCAAAAAACCCTCCGCACCCCGGATGGGGTGCTGGAATAATTATCCCTTCATCCTTTTCAACGCCTGATCCACATCAGACGTCAACTCCTCGACCGGTTCAATCCCGACCGACAAACGCACCGTATTCGGATTCACACCAAACCCCGTTCGGCGCTCCGGCGGCAGGTAGAGCATCGTCGTCAGGAAGGGGATACAGATGAGCGACTCCGTGGACCCCAAACTCACGGCATGATAAATAACCTGCAACGAAGAAATAAACCGCTTGGCCTCCTCCTGCGTTACGCCCACATCAAACGCCATCACTCCTCCGAACCCCTTGTGCATCTGGCGCGCCGCAATCGCGTAATCCTCCGTCCCTTTCAATCCCGGATAACGGACGTTGGTGACATCGGCGCAACCCGCCAGGTGTTCAGCCAACGTCTGCGCGTTCAACGCCATGCGCTCCGCACGCAGCTCAAATGTTTTCAATCCCCGCTCGAGCAGCGAGGCCGAGTAGGCATCCAGCGTGGTGCCGATGGCCTGCCGAGTGAACCAGAGCTTGTCGTAATGCTCCGCCGAACCGACAATCGCGCCGGCCATCAAATCGTTGTGCCCGCCCAGCGCCTTGGTAGCACTATGCACCACCAAGTCCGCGCCCAGCGCTAGCGGATTCTGATGATACGGCGTGGCAAACGTATTATCCACCACCACCATCGCCCCCACCTTCGACGCCATCTCCTTGACCGCCGCCACATCCAATACCTTGCATAGCGGGTTGCTCGGTGTTTCCAAAAAGATCATCTGCGTGTTCGGTTTCAACACCCGACCCAACTCCTGCCAGTGAGCCGCGTCCATCCACGTAATCTCCACGCCTAACCGCTCAAGAATGAGCGACACCTTGTAGTTCGCACCGTAAATATCGTGAAACATCACGACATGCCCACCCGCCCGAAGATACGTGAAATACACCATCGAACACGCCGCCATGCCGGACGTACACACCACGCAATCCTCCGCACCTTCCATTTCCGCAATCGCCCGCTCCACCGCACGCACCGTGGGATTGTCATCTCGATGATACGTGTACCCATCCACTTCTCCATCCGTGATTTTTTTCAACACCTCGAAATCAAGATACTCATAATTCACGGCATTCACGATGGGCGTGACCATCGGGCGATTCCCGTACGGCGTCAACGGATCAGAAAGCTTCGGATGGCTTCCTGCAGCTTTTCTGTTTTTATGCGGCATAACTTTTCCCTTTCCACATTCACCGGCCCAACCGTTTCGGGCCGTTAAAAAGGCCTTTTATACTACTCCCGAATCAAAAAATAAACGTCCTCGTTGCTATATTCTGACTGAATTTTACCGCTCCGCATCAATTCCCCGGTATATTTGGCTATCTCATTCACATGCATGCCAAACACCTCGGCCATCTGACGGGCCGTACACGGACGCCGACGGAGCAAATCCAGAATCGTCTCCCGATTTACCTTAAACGTGCCACCCACGTGGGCCGGAAAGGACGCAATCACCGTAGCCGCAGGACGAAACAGCTGCGCACACTCCTCCAGATGCTCCCGCGTAACCGGGCGCACTCCCGACTCAGCCGGAGGTCGAACCGCCGTATTCAATTGAACCTCATCCGGCTGAATCGTCTCAGCCAAACGCGCTATCTTTTCCACTTCATCCAAGCTCGAGTTCACCCCATCCACCAGAAAAACCTCTAACCAAATCTTTCCCCGATATTCCCTGCGGAAGGTTTGCATCCCCTGCACGCAGGACTCAAAATCCAGCCCTTCGTGCGGACGGTTCATCCGCCTAAACGAATCTTCATCCCAAGCACTCAGCGAAAGCTTCACAATGTCAGCCCGGCCTGCGCCTGCGCGCACTTCCGGCAAAGCGAACAACGTTCCATTGGACAACAAAACCGATGGAACGGAAAAGTGTTCCCGAATGAAGGACAACACATCACCGAATCCCACATGCAGCGTTGGCTCCCCCGAACCCGAAAGGGTGATATAATCTGCTTCCCCCCCAGCATTTTTCCACGCCAACAACTCCTCTTTCACCTCCTCAACAGGAACGTATTCTTTTCGCTCCAACGTCTTGCAGGTGGTGCGCCCCAACTGACAGAAAATGCAGTCAATCGAGCAGGTCTTCAGTACGCTCAAGTCCACGCCCAACGAACGGCCAAACCGACGCGATGGAACCGGCCCAAAAATATGACGGTAACTACTCATCTGAATCAGACACGATAACGGGAGGCGATGAATCGCCTCCCGTCGTTTCCTACACCGCTCACTTGGTTTTCTTCTGTGATTCCAGTTCCTGAATACGTGCCTGGATACCTTCCATCTCAGCACCGAAGTATTCAGCCTGCTGCTTCAGCAACGCCAACTCATCCTGCACCATCGGCGCAGCACTCATGGCCTGACCATCGCGCATCCAACCGGGAACGCCCGTGGCATAGAACTGATTGCGGCGGCCAAAACCACCGCCGCCACGCCCACGCCCCATGCCGCCGCCGCAACTCATCCCGGCCCCGCGACCAAAGCCGCCGCGCGCCTGGGCATAACCCGGCCTGTCGCTTCCGGCGCAGAATCCCGCGCCCCGTCCTGTCATTGGCCCCATTCCGCTGGGTCCTGTTCCGTTTCCTCTAGGCATGATATGCCTCCTTTCATCCTTCGCTTAATTTTTAAGGGCTGACCTCGATTGTGTGTGGGCTTAGTCCTTTTTTCTTTTTTCCTACACTTCTTTCAGAACCAAAATCGCGGTAGCGATTTCACCTAAAGCCGGTACTCCCGCTTTAGACCCAGTGCCCTTCATTTGTCGCACCATCAGCACAGGGAAGCTGCTCCGATTTCATTAAATCCAGCGCCTGGCTCACGGTGCTCTCCGCAGGCACGAGAAAAACGGGAATTTCCGCCCCACTCAGTACGCGAAAGGCCTTCGGCCCTACATTGCCGGTGATGACTGCTTCAGCGCCGAGTCGGATAACCGTCTCGGCCGACTGAATGCCGGCGCCCTGCGCCGCATTCAAGTTCTGCTTGTTGTCGTGCGCCAGACATTCCCCGGTTTCCGTATCCACCAACAGAAAGAGTTTCGCCCGTCCGAAATGCGGGTCCGTTGCACTCTCCAACGTTTCTCCCTTGGCTGTAATAATCACTTTCATAGCTTCTCCTTTTTTATCTTATCGACACCCTCTGCCAAATCCGCGACCGCCGCCCCCGCCTCCGCGACGCCCTCCTCCGAATCCTCGCTGAGGAACCGGCATCACCGGACCGCCTCCGATCCGAAGCGCCTTCCCATTCACCAGCGCGTCGGCAATTTTCTTCCGGGCGCTTTCCACAATGCGACTGAAGGTGGGACGCGATACGCCCATCTTCTCGGCGGCCTGTTCCTGATACAGTCCTTCCAAATCCGCCAGCCGCACCGCCTCGAATTCATCGAGCGTCAGCGCAATTTCCTGTAACAGCCGCACCGGCGCACCCGCCGGTTTGAAATAGGTAATCTCCGGTGCGCGCTCCACTCTACGTATGCAATGCCGTCCAGGCATAATCCCTCCCGTGTTTCATGTCTGATGTGAACATATGCTCACATCAAGGGCGTGTCAAGGGGAAGTTGGTGCGGGGATTAAAACAGAAACGCACCGTTCCGGCTGAGTAGTGCAACGCCGAGGGCAACACGGGCTATAAGCTTTCGATACGTTAGGCAGTTATTTCGTTGATATACAGAAGTTTTCTTTTTCTTGGTGGGGTGCGCATACGATGGCGCACATCTTTTGGATTACACGAGTCTTATAATTCCTGTCCAGTTCAATGATATGCGCGTGCTGCCAGAACAGTACATGATGCGAAGCACAGATGATTTGCGCACCGCGCGCGGCAGCATCCAGCATAGCTTTTTTTAATTTCAGCACATGGTCAAAATCCTGTCCCGACTCCGGCTCATCCAGTAGTAGGCAGGTGTTCGGGGTTATCTGAATGCTCGAAAAGACGGCCTGTGCCATCTCTCCGTGCGAAGAAAAAAGCCGCCGGGTGCGAAGAAGCATATTGGTATAGCCCACCGTGGCGTCATTCGCCCGGGGGAAAAGCGAGTCTGCATCAAAGAGGGCGTATTGCGTTTCACCCTCCTCGCGGCGGTGGCACTCCGAACAAGCGGCAATGGCATGAAGAATCGTACTTTTCCCCTCACCGCATCCAGAGCGGGCTTTCCTGGAGTGGCTTGCGGTCGCCAGCGTCGATGCGCTTATAATTACGCCGCCCGAGGCCGCGTTGAAAGAAGTCCCAGCGGATGCCCACAAAAGCACCCCACTGATTGATTTCGGAATTCGTGATGTAGTCCGTGTAGCGGGCATCCAGGGTCACGGCAAGCGCCGCGTTATCCAGGGGATAAATGTCCACCCCGACGCCCACATGAATGCCCGGTGCGCTCAGGCTGTATTCATCGGTATGTTCATTGTGATTTTCATCGTTCCGCTCATATCGTTTGTAGGTATCGATCAATGCCCAGTCGACACCCGCCTGCCACCACGGCACAAACAGACTCGGATAAAAATATTTTTTTCTGCCGGAGAAGGAGAGCTTGTTGGCGTTCTCCTCGAAGTAGGTCGTAATGCTGGTTTTTTTCACGTCCCATTTAGAAAGGGCAAGTTCAAATTCCAGATCCTGTCGAATAGCCATAACGCCGCCCACGCCATATTCGTATTCGTGTTCCAAGCCCTCTTCTTTAATGGTCCCGCCGTTCTGCGTGGGTCCGGCAAAGACTTTAAGCGAGAGGGCGTGCCAAGGCAGCTCCGCCCGCGCAACGCCGCCGCTCAGCCCCAGCAGAATAACAGTCTGTAAAACCCATACTCGTTTCATGCCGAATCAACCCTTATACAACGGTTCCGGATGGATCAAACGGAATTCAGGCGCTCTTCCAAGCCGACCAGCTTGGTCACCCGGATGCCGAAGTTTTCGTTCACCACCACGACGTCGCCCTGTCCAATCAGCTTGCCGTTCACGATGATGTCGGCAGGATGCCCCGCCACGCGGTTCAGTTCCACCACCGACCCAACATCGAGCCGCAGAATTTCCTGTACCTTCACACGGGTATGTCCCACTTCCACATGCACATCCACCGGAATGTCCAGGATCATGTCCAGATTGATGTCCTTGGCGGGCTCGTTGCCGCTCTGCCCCGGCAGATTGTCGAAACTCGGCAGCCGTACCGGCTTGATCTGCGTCGCGGGTCTCGAACGGGCAGGCGGTGGCGGTGGTGGCGCCTTGGGCACGGAAGCCCCTGCGCTCTGCTCCTTCGCCACTTCCGCAGCAAACATGGCCTCGAGTTCCTCTTCGCTCGGCTCGTCGCTTCCCACGGCCTGCTTTTCTTTTTCCTTCTCGACTTCCGCCGCGAACATGGCCTCCAAATCCTCTTCGGAGAGATTATCGTTTTGGATTGAATTTTCGTTCGCCATAACACCACCTCGTCTCTCGCGGTTTTCCGCGTTTATTCCTTCTCAATCACCACGCTGCCCTCTTCCCTGTCTTCCGAATAGCGGTCCAGCAGTTGGACGGCCAGCTTACCGCGCCGCGTTCCAAGGGCCCCCTGAAATGAGCGACGCCCCTCCACATACACATCCGCCAGCGCATCAATGCGTTTATCCAGCTTCAGCACATCGCCCGGTTTCAGGCGGCTGAGGTCGTTGGCATTGATGATGCAGCCGCCCAACCCAACATCCAGCTTGATCGGGACGTTGCGTATCGAGCGCAGCACCTCGTTCTGGGTGCCTAATTTGCGCCCGCGCCGGTCGCGTCCGCCCGTCATCTTAGCGGTCACCCGGTCCAGGATCGGCTGAATCATCTCGAAGGGGTAGCAGATGTTCATGGTGCCGGTCTTGCTGCCCATGCGCAGATCGAACGTGGCGCTCAACACCGATGATTCCAACGCCGTGACGCGCACAAATTCGGGGTCGAACTCGATTTTTTGGCACTTGAAGCTGATGTCGGCGGTATCGGACCAGGCACGGGAGAGTTCCAGCAGCACATAGTTGACGATTGGGCCGACGATGGCTTCCTCGATGACGGAAAGTTCGCGCGATTCAGGGCTCCCTCCGCCGGCCCCGCCCAGCAAAATGTCGATCATGGAAACAATGATGGGCAGATTGATTTCGAGCAGCAGTTCGCCCATGAACGGTTCGGTGGTGAGCACCACCATGAAGGTGGGGCTCATGATGGACATGATGAACTCGGTGTAGGTCAGGTAATCAATCGCCACCGGCATGACTTCGAGCGGCACCTTGAGATTCGTCAGCAGGCTGCTCTGAATGCCTTTAGCGAGCGACTCGTGGATGACCTGAAAACCTCGGTTCTGATCGCTGGAAATAACCTGTGGCTTGCGAAAGTTATAGGTAATGACCTTGACCTGCTCAGACTCATCCTTGATCGAGGCGGACTCGTCAACAATATCACCGCTTTTCACTGCGGCGAGCAGGGCGTCCACTTCTTCCTGTGACAGGGTATTATCCATAAACCATCCAATCCCTTGCGGGCCACTACTGAATCAGAAAATCATCGAAGTGTACCGACACAATCGAGCCGGAAAGGCGGCTTCTCAGTGAGCGGTTCAACGTATCTCGTATTTCCTGTTTCAAGAGTTCCGGTCCTTTCGGTCCTTCCAGTTCATCAAACGTCATATTCCGGGCCACCGAGGCGATACGATCTTTCAGCAGGGGGCCGAAATCCTGTAGAGCGTCCTTCATCTTCGGCTCGCTCACCTCCAGATACGGCGTGAACTTCAAGACCCTGGTGCTTCGTGTTCCCTGAATGTTGACATAAATATCTCCGACTTTGAACAGAATCGGCACCCCTTTGGCCTCCATGACCGGCTGAGGTGCCACCTCTGCCACTACGTTAGCAGCTTTGTTGCCACCGCCGACCGTGTTCTTCAGAACGAAAAACGCGGCAATCGCACCCACCACCACAATCAATACACCAATAACCAGAATGAACAACAAACCCGTTTTCGACTTGCCCGGCGCCGCCACCGCTACTTCCTCGGTATCCACGCCCTCTTCTTCATCAAATTCTTCAGCCATATCATGCCACCTTTCTTTTGCTACTCACCACGCGAACCGCATCAGCCCGCGTCTTTTCTTTTGCGCACGGAAAACAACAACACCTGCGAAGCCTTCGTATCCGGAAGATAACTCATGAACCGCGTACTGCCGTACCCCAGCGAGGACAGTCGCGACGAAGGAATCCGGCATTCCTCTATCATGTAGCGTGTCACCGTCGTGGCGCGCTCCAGGGCCGACACAATATCCTCTCCGTCGTCTGCGGGCGGAACCGACATGCCCATGATTTCCACCGTCAAGTCCGGACGATTGTAAAACAACGTTCCGATCTTGTTCAAAAACTTCCGAGCCTCCATTGAAAGCCCCGCATCCCCCGCCGCAAATTCAATCGGCGTTTGCAGAATCACATTCGCCCCCAGCGAATCCACCCGCACATCCAAAATCGCCACGCTCGACAACCCCTCGCGCCACAGCATGTTTTTAAAGAAACCGATCAGCGCCGCACGCTCATCCTGTTCCTCCTGCGAGTCGCGCCGACGCGACTCGATCCGTGCGCCCGATTCATCCATCCGGTGCCCGCGCATAAATTGCAGCAGGCCAAACCCGCCTTCTACGCCGAAAGCATTGCGAATCTCGCCGACACCTTTTTTGAAATCCTCCGTCTTCTGATGTCCCATAGAGAGCACGCTGACGAAAAAGGCCAGCATAATACACCACAGGGAGGAGTACATCACCATGTAGGCGGGTGCCTGTTCTTCTTTGGGTGGTTTCCGTTTTTTCATACGCCTATTCCAAAATGCCTTTCAGCAGGGCCCCTTCCGCGCCCATGATTTTTGGCACATCCCGATAGCCTATAAAAGTGATTTCCATGCGCTCCGACGGAAGCCCCAGGTTGTCCGCGCTTTTTTTCTCTCCTAGCTGCTCGATGCGCGCACCGAGGCAGAACCGGCTCATCGGAAACTTATCCGGAGCCATCGCCGCCACCCGCTGCTGCACCGCCGCTGCACGCAGGGCGGCCAAACCCCACACCGTTTTTACCTTCGCGTCCAGCACCTCGGTATTCGACGGCAACACGCTGGTGATGCGCAGCTCATTATCCAGCGGAATCCCCATATCCGCGATAACGCCCAACATGCGGGCCCGGTCCGGAATGAATTCCGTAGTGCCAGGAACAAAAAAAGTATCGGTCTTAATCACCAGCGAAAGCCCCTCTTCGAGCATCCGCATGAAAAATTCATCCTCACTGTTTTCACTGATGGCCCCTGGCGAATTTTTCTTTTGCATCATGTGATTGTAGGGAGATATTTTAGACATATCATCGACGTCGATATTTTTCTCGTAGCCACCCGCCTTACTGATGCCGTCGCGCCCCTTGCGGCCGGACTGTTCCCGGTTGGTGATCGAAGGCAGCGCGTTGAGACCGCCCTTCATCGCGCCGAGGAGGTTGGCCAACTGGGCCTCTTCAAAGGTGGAAAAGGCCAACAGCATCAAAAAGAAAGTCACCAGCAGCGACATCGCATCGCCAAAGGAAACCATCCAGAGCGGACATCCCGCCTCTTCCGGCTGTTCTGGAGTTTTGCGTGCCATGGTTCATGCTCTTTCTGCGGTTCAGCGTTACGCCCCTTCACCCGTTTTTTCCCGGAGCTTCGGAGGAATGAAACTGCGCAGCTTTTCTTCCACAATTCGGGGACTGTTGCCTTCCTGAATGGAAATAACTCCCTCCACCACCATGCTTTTCAGGGCGATTTCCTCGTTCGAGCGCTGCTCCAATTTACCCGCCAGCGGAAGGGCAAGCAGATTGGCCACCATGGCCCCATAGAGGGTGGTGATCAAGGCCACGGCCATGCCGCTACCGATAGCTGAAGGGTCCGTCATGTTGCGCAACATCTGCACCAAGCCGATCAGCGTTCCGATCATACCAAACGCGGGCGCGTAGGAGCCCAGCGATTTGAACACACCCTGGCCCACCTGATGCCGCTGCACCATCGAGTCCACATCCCCCTCGAGCACGCTGCGGATGACCTCGATAGTATTGCCGTCCACCGCCATCTGAAACCCCTTGCGCATGAAGGGGTCCTCCATGTGATCGATATCGTCTTCCAACGCCAGAAGGCCGTCGCGCCGGGCGCGCACCGCCAGGTCTGACATCTTCTTGAACAAATCAATATAGTCCTGTTCTTTACTGGAAAAGGCCTTGCGCACCACGGCAATGGTTCCCAGCACCTTGGGCAGCGGATAGTGAATTAGCGTGGCGGAAATAGCCCCGCCGATCGTGATCAGAACGGCAGGAACATTGATAAACCCGGCACCGCCACCCATTACAATGGAGGCTATAATCAGCGCCCAACCCAATATGATGCCAATCAGCGTTCCAATATCCACGGCCACCATCCTTCATTTATGCTGTTCAGCCGGACGATTCGCACTGTCCGGCCCCTAACTCGGGCCTGCTCATGCACTGCTGCCTATAGTGCAGCACGCGCTCCGCCAGCGTTTTGGCGTCTTCCTTCACATACAACCGTTTTCCGGTGGTCATCAGAACCTGGGTGTCCGGATTTTCCTCGATCACCTCAATCAGTTCCGCATTCACATACACGGAATGTCCATGCAAGTCGGTCATCTGTATCATGAATCATCCTCCCGTTGTTCAACAACGGCACAAACGATCTCCATTAAATGAATGGGCCGTATTGTACCTGGAAACTCTATTCTGTTGAAGGAATGATTTAAGATTTCTCACGCCCGATCACTTTTTTTAAACGGTGTTTAACGTTTCAGCGACATAATCTCCATCAGCATTTCATCGCCGGTGGTAATGGACCGGGAATTGGCCTGAAAACCGCGCTGCGTAATGATCATATCGGTGAATTCGCGGGCCAGGTCCACGTTCGAGTTTTCCAGATAGCCCTGATACAATTCGCCGTGTCCGGCAGCACCGGGATTCCCGAACTGTGCGGCACCGGATGCCTCCGGAACCTCGTCATACAGGTTGTTGCCCGTACTCAGCAGGCCGCCGGGATTGTCAAAAAACGCAGTCTGAATCTGTCCCATCGCAATTTTCTGCCCTAAAGCATCGGTCCGGGTGATTGATCCGTCAATGGCGACCGAAAAATCCACCGTATCATTGGCGGGGAAGGCAATGGGTGCGCCAGCCCCATCCGTCAGGTAATTCCCGTTGGAATTGGCCAGATACAAATCCGCCGGCGGATTGTTGCCATCGGTGACCAACTGAAAATCACCGGCGCGGGTGTAATGTGTATTGCCGCCAGCATCAATCACCTGGAAAAAACCGTCGCCGCCGATGGCCAGATTGCCCGAGCGCTGAGTTTCGACCAGCACGCCGTCTTTGAAGTTGCGCGAGATGCTCCCGACCATCACGCCCATGCCCACCTGCTTGCCGATGGTACGGCTGGCCGGCGACTGGATCACGTTGACCAATTGTTCCTTGAACGTGACATCACTTTCCTTATAACCCACCGTATTCACGTTGGCTATGTCGTTTCCGATCACATCCATGCGTTGCTGGTGCGCCATCAGGCCCGATACGCCATCATACATGCTTCCGATCATTCCACACCTCCATCTTGGTTATCGAATTCCTTGCGCAACATGCTACTCCAAAATATTCGTGATCGCCGACAGGGGGTAATTCCTCCCGTCCAGATTCACCATGATCTCGCCATCCTCCATCACCACATGCGTCACACGACCCGAGGTGTTCTCACCCGCAAACGCCGTCTTGCCGATCATCAGCGAGGCAATGGCCGAGGTCGTATTGTCCTGGAAAGACGCGAATTTCGTATTAAGGTTCTGCATCTGTTCGAGGGAGCTGAACTGAGCGAGTTGGGCCAGCATTTCCTTGTTATCCACCGGGTCGAGCGGGTCCTGATTCTGCATCTGGGTGATGAGCAACTCCAGAAACTGATCTTTGCCCATGGTTTCGGTGGACGACTTGCCCCCCACCTTTGTTCCGTACAATTCGGGGTCCACCTGCGATCCCTGCGTGATTCCAATTCCATCCAGTGCCGTTGTCATATCATTCACCTCGTTTATGCGATCAGCCAAACTCCGTTTCGGTCCATCCGCTGCGCGGTCCTCGCGGGCGCGGCTTCTTTGCCTTCTCCGCGCGTTCCCCGTCCGCCGCCCTGCAAGTCCCGCTGTTCTTCTTCTCGTTCATTCATCATTCGCTCTCTTCGCTGTTCAGCGGATTCTCCGTTCTCGGTACTCACATCGAACTCGGCCAGCTTGTATCCATTCTGATTCAGAGCCTGCCGTATCCCGCTCTCTTGCTGCTGAAGCAAGTTACATACCGAAGCATTTTCCGCATGCACATGCACCCGCACGCCATCGGCTTCTTCATGGCAATGCACCACCAGTTTGCCCAGTGATTCGGGCGAAATCGTAATCGTCATATCCTGATTCGAGCTGCGGATCATCGAGAGAATATGCTGGTCAAAACGGTCCACCAGTTGCTGAATCTGCTCGATACGGGCCAGTGTTTCAGAACCCGCAGACGCACTCGGCACCTCCGACTGCTGCATCATCTCCGACAAAAAATCACTGCTCAGCGAATCACCTTCTGCGACACGGGCGGACGAGCCCTGCGCGGTCATTTCTGCCGCGTGGGCACTTCCTGCCTGACGGGACTGCTCTTCCGAACCCTCCTGCCCCTCTTCCGGGGGTTCCTCGCTGTTCGCGCCACGCTCCGTGAGGCCGACCGCCTGCTCTCCGTCTTCACCATCCTGGGCCAAGTCCCCATCTTCCACTTCTACGGCATCCTCTTCTTCCACCGCAACCGGCTGAAGGACGGCGTCGCCATCACCCTCTTCCGCTGGCGCTTCCTTTTCCACCGCGCTCACCGGCTCTTCGATCAGCTCCGCATCCGCTTCTTCAACGACCTCCGCATCCGCATCCACCGGCTCCTCTTCCGTTTCAACCTCTTCAGCCTCGGAATCGGTCTTCCCGTCTTCTGCTGTCTTTTTAGCCTCCTCCGTCTGATCGTTTTTTTCAGTTCGGGTGTCCGCCGCCGCATCCGTGATATTCTTTTCAGCCGGTTCTTCCGCCGAACGGGTCGGGGCTTTGTCCGCCGCGGCATCCGACGTTCTTTCCTCCGGTTGCTGTTCTTTCACCGCACCCGAATAATCATCCACCGTAAAAACCGGCTGAACCGATTCATAGGCATACACGGAAACCAGCGACTGCCCGATCCGCTCGGATTTCTCCGTCGAAGATACCGACACGTCTTCCCCGCTTTCCTTTTTGGAATCATCCGTGCGCCGCACAGAAGACTGCTGCACGGGACCTTCGTAGCGGTTCTCATCGGTGCCGTGCTCCTGCGCGTCGCTCAGCACGCCACCCAGTAGAATTTCGAAAGCCGTTGTCTTCTCTGCGGCGGCCACCGCCTCGCGCAGGGTGGCTGTTGATTCGCCGACACGTTCCAACCCGGATACGCCCGTACTCATAGCGGCCCCCCCTCTTCCTCGGGCGGCTCTTTCATCCGTTCGATCGCTTCGGCCCAGCGTGCCGCCGTCACGGCCCCGCGCGGACCCTTCTCCGTGGCCGCATCCATGATCTTGGCCGCCGGACGCCCATCCAGCATGCTCAAAATCACGGCCACCCGGTCCGCATCCATTTCACTGAGCACATCCACCGCGCTGGCCGGATCCATCTTGGAGCACATTTCCGCAATACGCTGCAAATTGACCCGGCTTTGCTGTCCTGCTGAAGTAATATCGTTTTCGAGGCGCACCTGCTGGGCCATCAGTTCGTTCTGAAGCGACGTGAATTTGGCCGTCATTTCCTTCATCGCCTTTTCCTGCAGCAGCAGCTTCTGTTCGCGGGCATTGAATTGAAAGCGTTTGGCGTCGAGTTCCAGTTGGCGGGTTTGCAACGCGGAGATCAAATCATTGATGAACTGGCTTCGGCTTTCCGGCGTCAGTGCTTGCGGGGGTGGCGCGGGGGTACCCACTTGCTCTACCGGCACCGGCTCATGAAACGGCACCTGACCGGTAATCAGGATGAAGGCCAGAACCACCACCAACAATACGCAAATCAGACTGACCACCAGCAATAACGCTTTTGCTATCATCACAAAATTCCTTCCGTCTGTCGTCGGTAATACCCCTGCACGGCCGTTTCATCCAGTTGGCCCTGCTCTTCACGCTTCAAAGCCTCCAGCCAGGTCGCCTTTTCCCGATCATTCAGATTTTCCAAGCTCTTGCACGCCCGCATAGCGGCGTGCAGTTCCACGCGGATGGCGTCGGCCTGCTGCTGAATCCGGCTGATGTTTTTTGCATGCACCAGCAGATGCTGCTGCAACTCCTCCACATACCGCACATGCAGCATATACTCATGACTCGTCCCGCCGCCGGACCCACAACGTTCCATCTCCCGAATCTGTTCACCGATCTGCCGTACCGTTTCACTCCGAGCCGCACGCGCCTTTTCCAACTCGCAAAGCACCAGCGCCAACCGATGCTCCACAGCATACCGCGCCGCTTCCCGCGCATTCAAGACGCGCTGCAGAGAAAATCCGTATTTTTTCATGACAACACACGCTCCAACTGCTTCACCGTTTCAGCAAACGGAATGCTTTTTTCAGAAGCCTGCGAGAGAAATTCATGCATCGCATCAATGCGGACCATGGCCTCATCGATTTTCGGGTTCGAGCCCTTTGCATAGGCCCCGATATTGATCAGGTCCTCCGCCTTTTCATAGGTAGCTAGGAGCGACCGAAAGCGCCCGGCCAGTTCCTTGTGCGCGGGGGCGGCCACATCACTCATCAACCGACTCAGGCTGGCCTGAACGTCAATCGCCGGATACCGGTTCATCGTGGCGATTTTGCGGGAAAGCACAATGTGCCCGTCCAGAATCGAGCGCACGGTATCGCCGATGGGATCGTTCATGTCGTCGCCCTCCACCAACACCGTGAAAAAGCCGGTGATGCTTCCCTTGTCCGAAGCGCCCGAACGCTCTAGCAGGCGCGCCAAAAATCCAAATACGCTGGGTGGGTACCCCTTCGTGGTCGGCGGCTCGCCAATCGCCAGTCCCACTTCCCGTTTAGCCATCGCGCACCGCGTCACCGAATCCATCAAAAATAATACGTCCTCACCCTGATCGCGGAAAAATTCGGCAATGGCCATCGCCGTGAAGGCCCCCTTCATGCGTTCCATCGGCGATTGATCCGACGTAACAACAACAACAACCGAACGCGCCAATCCCTCCGGCCCCAGATTCTTCTCAATGAAATCGCGCACCTCACGCCCCCGCTCGCCGATCAGCGCAATCACGTTCACCGTGGACTGCGCATTGCGCGCCAGCGAGCCGAGCAGTACGCTTTTGCCCACGCCGCTACCCGCCATAATGCCGATGCGCTGACCACGCGCCACCGTGAGCAGCCCGTCAATCGCCCGAATGCCCGTGGAAAAAACCTGCGTCAGCGGATTGCGGGAAAGGGCGGGCGGCGCATCGCGGTCAATCTCCACCGGTACCGTGTCCCACGCCGCCGGCTTGTCGTCGATCGGATTCCCGAGTCCATCGAGTACGCGCCCTAGCAACGGATAACCCGCCTGCACGCTCATGCGCCCGCCCGGCAGAACCCGCGCGCCGGGCCGAATGCCCGCCAGCGCCTCATACGGCATCACCAGCACATACCGATCACGAAACCCGACCACCTCGCACGGAACCTGACGCCGCCCTTCCGCCGTTTCACATTCCACCAGCAGCAAATCGCCCATCGAAACGGGCGGGCCAATGGTTTTTACCGTGAGACCGGTCACCTCGAAGACGCGCCCCTCCGGGCGCACGAAACCCTGGTCTCCGAGACCCGAGAAGGCTTTTTCCAGTTCAAGTTGTGCTGTCGATTCCATGAATTTTCCCAACCCGCCGGCACAATTGCTCCTCAAGTAGAGCAAGGCGCTGGTTCAGACTAGCATCAAAAATGCCATTGCGGCTTTCGATCACCAGATCGCCGGGTTGGAGGGACGTATCGGAGCACCATTCAAACTGCCCCGCAAAGGGTATGCCGGGTGTTTCACGGGCGTTCAAAACGATTAAATCGTCCGGATGAATGCGTATTTTCGTGCCCTGCAGGTCCGAAACCGTACCGAGCGTCTCCTGCAACAGACGCAGCAGCATATCCCGATCCGGCAATTCGTGGCGCAGAATCATTTCCGCAATCTGTACCGAACGACGCACCACCTGGTCGGCAATTTCTGCTTTCATGTCCAAAATAAACTTTTCCATGCGCTGCTGGAGTTTCTGCAACAACGCATCCCGCTGCACCATTTCCCCCTGCATGGCCTTTTCGTGCGCTTCCTTGAGCACCGCCACATCCGCTTCAATCTGCGTTTTGTAGCGGGCTGCCTCTTCGGCACGAACCCGCTTTTCGGTTTCCTCCCGAATGCGCGGCTCCACCTCGGCCAGTATTTTTTTCCGCAGGGTCTCCGGATCGGGAGGAGGGGGAGCCTTCTTCTGGGCAACCGGCACCACCGAAGGCGGCGCGACGCCCGTTCGGATAATCGTGGGTGTCATCCTTCGCTTCGTGGAAACCGTGAAACCCTGAAGGCCGGGAGAGAGCACCAGTGTACTAGACGTAGTCATCATCCACCGTAATGGTTATTTCACCGTCGGCGGCCAACTGCCGAACCGTATTGACGATTTCGCGCTGCTTGGCATCCACCTCCGAAATGCGAATCTTCTGCGAGAACTGCATATCGTCGCGCAACCCCTCGGCGGCACGTTTGGACATGTTGTTGAAGAACTTGTCCTGTAATTCTTTCTTGGTGTTGCGCAGAGCAATCGCCAGCGCGCTCATATCTATCTCCTGCATGAGGCGGCGCATCGCCTGATCGCTCAGGCCAATGATATCCTCGAAGGTGAACAGACGGTCGCGTACGTCCATCGCGATAAATTCGGATTTTTCCTCAATGGCCGAAAGCATATCCTCTTCCATCGAATGAGGCATGTGCTGAATAATCGAGGCCACCAGGTCGATGTTGTCAATATCCACGAGTTTTTTCGAGCGGGCGATCGACGTGATTTTCTCGTTCAGATGCGCCTCGACCCGCGTCACAATTTCTTCGGAAGGATCGCTGGCCGTACACATGAACACAATCACGTGGCGGCGGATTTCCTCCGGCAACTGGCTGATCACGTCCGCCGCCAGGTTGCTCGGAGCATACCGAAGAATCAGGGCAATCACATTCGGCGTCTCGCGGTTCAGAATGGCCGCAAGCTGGTCCGGGCTCATCTGCGAAAGATTCCCGAAGGCCGCACGTTTTTCATCCGGCGGCGGGTTCATCAGCTCATGCGCCTTTTGCTCACCCAACGCCTTGATCAGCAGCTTCGTGGCCGTCGAGCTGTCCCCCTGCATCGCCTCGCCCATCTCGCGCAGACTCGCATAACATTCCTCGATCACATGCTCGCGCGCCTGACCCGAAATCACGCCGAGCGACCGCATCGCCTCCGTCACCCGAATCATCACGTGCGGCTCAAGCTGCTTCAAAATCGAAGCCGATATATCTTCATCCAGACTCGCCAGCAATACGGCGACCTTCTGAACCGGTGTCAATTCTCGACTGGTTAACTGCCGGGGATTTTCCATAAATGCCTCTCAGGTTATCCTTCCACCACGCTGCTTATCCACGCCGCCACCGCACGCGGGTTCTGCTTCGTCACCGCTCCAATATGATGCAACTGCTCCTCGAGGGGGCTTAGCGGCATGGCCTCCTCGTGCAGGACCGAAACATTCTTATCGTTCCCCTGATTCGTTTCGCCTGTGAGCTGCTGCACTTCCACGCCCGTATCCTCCTGACGAATACTCAGGTTCGACATCACATTGCGCATCACCAGAAATGCCACCAGCAGCACAACCGCCGCAATACCCCACTGCCCCACCTTGTTAATCCCAAACGGGAACTGTGTCCACCAGTTTTCATACCCCGTCGGAACCGTCGCAAACGGAATCTCCACCACCTCGATCGTATCCGACCGCTCCCCATCCACGCTCAGACCCACCGCATTGCTCACCAAATTTTTCAGCTTCTCCATCTCCACCGGCGAGCGTGGCTCCGCGCCCATCGCCACACACACGGAAACCGACAGCTTTTGCAGTCGCCCCCCGCGCTCCACGATATGCTGCACCTCGGTGGGCACCAGATAATCGCTCTTGATGTTTTCCTTCTTCGATCGCGCCATCCCCTGGTCCGTATTCCCCGCCTCGGGATTATCGATCGGTATGTTCGCGCGAATACCCGTCACCCCGCCCTGCGAACCGGACGGCGTTTGCGTGCTTTCCGATTCGATCGTCTCGGCGCGTGCCACCCGCCCCTGCTTGTCGTACCGCTCACTCCGCCGCTCCACCTTGTCGAAATTCATATCCGCATTCACCTTGACGATCGAATTCTCCGCCCCCAGCGCCATATCCAGAATTTCCTGCGCCTTGCGCGTCAATTGTGCCTCGATTTTTTCCTTCGCCGCCAACTGATCATTCGCCTGCTCGAAAGGCGCATCCGGGTCCCCGCTGTTCGGAGCGGTCAGCAGCTGCCCGTTCTGATCGGTAACCGTCACCGCCGAAGGTGACAGATTTTTCACCGAGCTGCTCACAAGCTGCACAATCGCGTTCACCTGCCCAGGTGCCAGCGCATAGCCCCCGCTCGTTTCCAACATGATCGACGCGCTCGACTTCTTCTCCTCCTCCGTCGCCAGCAACCCCTCCTTCGGAATCACCAGCATCACCCGCGCCGATTCCACTCCGCGCATGGATGCGATCGTCCGTTGCAATTCCCCCTGCAGCGCCCGCTGATAATTGATGCGCTGCGCAAAATCCGTCAACCCGAACTTCGGTTCCTCGAAAATCTCGAACCCCGCCGAGGCCGAATCGCTGCGTGGCAGACCCGCCGCCGCCAACAGCAGCCGCGCATTGTACAAATCCTTCTGCTTCACATAAATTGCCCGGCCCGAATCCTTCAACTCCACGACGATCTTTTCTTCATCCAGCTTGTCCTTGATCGCCGCCGAATCCTCCAGCGCCAACCCCGTGAAAAGCAACCGGTAGTCTGGCTTCGCGCTCCACACCAACAGCCCGACGATAATGACCAGAGCCACCCCCAGCCCGGCCAGAATATTGACCTTCTGAACACGCCCGAAGTGTTTCCAGATTTCTTTCAGATGTTGAACCAGCAATTTCAGTGCGTTAGGCATAGCGTCCTCTTCCGTCGTTCGTTCCGTGACTCACCGGACAGACCCTTCATCAGGCCTGCATCTTGGATATTTCCTTGAACCCTTCCACCATCTTGTTACGTATCTGCATCATCAAATCAAAAGCCACCCCCGCCTCATCCATCTTAATCGCAATATTGTGTACATCGTTGCGGCGCCCCGCCACCAGATCATTGATCGCCAAGTCCGCATCCTTCTGAAGCCGGTCCACCTCCGAAACCATGTTCCCCATCAGGTCCTTGAACGACAGCGGCTCCGCATCGCCCTGCTTCACCACCGGCTTTAATTCCGGTGCCAAATCGTACTGCTGTGCCTCAAATTTTACCGCGTTGTAACTCACCGGTTCCATGATGCCTCTCCTTCCTCACCTAATTCTTCAGCAGGTCCAATGCCTCGTTCGCCATGCTCTTCGACATCCGCACCGCCGCCAGATTCGCCTGAAATGAACGCGACGCGCTCATCATGTCCACCATCTCCTCCACCGTATTCACATTCGGCATCTTCACAAACCCCTCCTCATCCGCATACGGATGACCCGGACGGTACACCACCTTGAACGGCGCATCGCTCTCCACAATCTCCTGCACCTTCACCCCGCCCAGTGCCGACGCCGGGTCCGATGAACCCAGCGCATCATTCAATCGCTCCGCAAAAACCACCTCGCGCCGCCGATACGGCTCCCCATCCGGCCCATACGCCTGCGCGTTCGCCATATTATTGGCCACCACCTTCATCCGAAGGCTTTCCGCGTCCAAACCCGTCGAGCTGATTCCAATTCCCGGTGCTATAGATATTCCCGACATCTCATCACCTCATTTCCGCTAATTCCCTGAAATCGCCTTGCGCAGACCATTGAACTTACGATCAAGAATCCGCGCCGAAAAGTTGTATAGCAACTGATTCTCCATCATTCCCCCCAATTCCTTCTGAACCGACACATTATTCCCGTCCGGGCTCATTGGAGAGAGGTGGTCTTTCTGCACAACCGGCGTAACACCTTGAAGTTGCGACTTATCCCCCGAGTCGATCGCCTGCGTCAATTGCGACTGAAAGTCCAGATCACTTCGGATAAAATTCGGTGTATTCGCGTTCGCCAGATTATCCGCCAGCACCTGATGCCGAAGCGTCGTGACATCCATCACCTTGCTCATCAACTCGATTGTTTCCGACTCGTGGTTAAACATTTTGCCACCTCATGTCGCATCAAGTAGCAAGGCCTATGCCGCAACAAAATCCACGAGCCGCATCATTCCCACTCTCGGGAGGGCCTCTCGGGAGGGCCCGTGTCCCCACGGGCCAAGCAGAGAGTGAGCGCGTTTCGGGAGAGCGAGCGTCCCGCAAGCCGTTTTGATGAGTAGGATGCAGAACCCGGTCAACCCCGTCAATCCCGTCAAAAAACAACCGGTTTTTTAGGATCTTCCGGGAATTTCGTGAGGAAGCAGGGCGTATTCTTGATGTGTTCGCCGATTTTTTGGAGTGCTGGGACAACGAGTCTTCGAGGCGGCACCGCTCTTGAGGGGGACAGCACTACCTGACCGCACGGCAGACAACGACGAAGGAGGCGGCTGCCATTGTGTCCTATCGCCGCGTCGTACCTCCTTGTCGATATCCAAGCAAAGCGGTGTCGCGTCGTGCCTCCTTGCCGCACGCACTCCAAAAAGTTGGTTGTTGATGAAACGGACTTCACGAAAAAGCAGGAAGAACCGCTTTTTACATCTTTTCTTCGTTTTTCGGCATTTCGGGTCGGACGGAGCCGCCGGGTGTCACTTTTTTGTTGCTGTAGACAATATTGAGCCCGACCAGTCGGGCCATCAACACCGTCAGATAAAGCTGACCCACCACCGCTTCCATGGCCGCCAAGGCATCAGCCGGCTGAGACTTGGGCACCACATCGCCATAACCCACCGTCGTCAGCGTAATGAAACTGAAATAGAGAAAACTCATCCCCCGCGCCACGCCCTGCTGCAAGGCAAACGGATGCCCCGAATGAGAACTATAGGAAAAAGAACCCGGCGAAAGCGTATCCAGCAACGCAAAAACAAGCGAAAACATCACCCCGAGAAACAAATAAGCACAGCACGCCCCGATGACCTTGTCCGCCGTGACCCGCTCCGACTTCATCACATGCGCGATAATGACCACACACACAATCGCGTGAAACAGCAAATCCAGCACAAGCCCGGCTATCACAAGAGCATGCACCTCCACCAGATGCTCACTGATCCGCACGCCAGCAATCAGGATCAACAGCGTAAACACCACGATCCGCAGAGGTCTGGCATCGGAAATAATCACCCGCATGCAGGACAAAAGCACCAAAAAATAGATCACCTCGAGCGCCACCTGCCCGCTCACATCTCCTTGATTCAGAAAAGGAAAAGCGAGAAATAGAACCAACTGCGTCGCCAACAGGTAAACAAACCGCCCCTCCAGCAACTTTACCACATACAACTTGGTATATTTTATCGGCATGACGCCCCCCCCCC
>CAZBEO010000028.1:11989-38630 GCA_964490935.1 uncultured Verrucomicrobiota bacterium | reverse complement strand
AGCCGAAGGCATCGTCCCAATAGCCCCGCGTGGAGCACATGAAGTAGAACTTGGGAATGGAAGGATCAAAGAAACCGAGATCGACCACACCGTCGCCATCGAAATCGCCGGTGATGGATTTTGTGTTGGGGTTTCCGAAGTCAGAGGTCCAGAATCCCTTGACGGAGCCGTAGCCGTACCAGTTTCCGGATGCGGTGTGGTAGCACCCGAAGTCGACCTTCCAGTCGCCATCACAGTCCATGACGAATGGCAGCGTGCCCTCATAGCCGAAGTGATTTTCCCAGTATCCCTCGCGACTTTTGTAGACGTACCAGCCACCGGATGGTGGATGGTAGCATCCGAAGTCGGTGATGCCGTCGCCATCGAAATCGGCGGGGGCGGTGAAGGGGGTGATCTGAATTTGGGCCACGGCGCCGGCATTGTCCCCGGCTTCGCTGTCGTAACCGTAGAGGCCGGCGACGACGGAATTGCCGAAGGCGGCGATGTCCTTGCCGAAGTAGTCAAAATCCGAAATGGACCCGTTGTCGGGCGGATAGATGGTGCCGTCATAGGTCCAGGTGGAGTTGTTGGCACCTTTACGGTAGACATATAGTGCTCCGACGCGTATCTGGGTCCCAAGCGGCCTCCGATAGGCGCTGACCAGGAGGGTATTTCCCTGGTTGGCGAAGGCGACGGCCCAGCCGAAGCGGTCGCCGGCCACGCCGTCGGGTGCGGTCAGCGTTGCATAAAATACGAATGAATCTCCACTGATGCCATAGAGCTTTACGGCGCCGCGTTCAGCATTAACGCCGGGGCTTCCCGCCGCGACGAGATTGCCGCAGACGGCCACGCCGGTGCCAAAGAGGTCTCCGGCAGCGGCCCCGATTGCTCCGAACGTCCCGACCCAACGGTCGGTTTCCCATTTGTAGAGGTGAAGCGCGCCCCTGCTGGACAGGTAGTCGCTTGAGCCCGCCACCATGAGGTCGCCGTCGATGGCGATGTCACATCCGAAGTTTATGGCGCCCACCCCGAACATTGGTGAGACGGAAACAAGATTCTTCGTCCAGACCCTGTTTCCCGTGCGTGTGAAGGTATCGATGTAGGTGGCCAAGTTGTCGGGGTTGTAGCGGGTGACGGCAGCGTGGGAATTGCCCATGGCGACGGTGCTTCCATAATTCCAATTATTGCCCAGCCCCGTACGTGAATAGACCACGCTCCATGTGTTGCCGGAGCGTTCGTAGATATATATTTTTCCGTTGTTGGAGTACCCCTCGTCGCTCATGGGAGCGGAGGCGATCAGCGCGTTTCGGCTGAGGGCCAGTCCATAGCCGAACCAGTTGTTCGCAGCGCGCGAGGCGGCGTCCTCAGTCAAGGTTTGTTCGAGCGTCCAGTCGCGTCCCCGCTTGCGATAGAGGTTCACGGAGCCGGAATTGCTGAGGCCATTCGCGTCCCGATAGGGCGCGGAGGCGGCGAGGCGCGTGCCGTTGAGCCCGACGCGGTGGCCGTACTCATCATTGGTGGCCTCGCCTTCGCGAAACCAGGTCTGGTTGAGGTCGTAGACGTAGAAATTGCCGCAGCTCACTGCAGCGCCCTGAAGGGCGAAAGGCGCGGAGCAGACCACCTGATTTCGGTAGAGGGCTGCGGTGGTCCCGAAGCGGTCGCTTGCATTCAGTGTCTTGGTGGGCAGATCGCGGATCGCATACCAGAAGCCTTTTGATTCGTCATATTGATATAGCGTGGCCTGGCCGGAACTGGCGGCATCGCCATTGAAGAATCGGGAGCCGACCACGGCGGCATTTCCATCCAGGGCCACTGTAGATCCAAAGGCCGCGTTCAGTTGAGGGGTAATGGCTGTAAGCAGGCACTTGATCGGCGTATTGCTTTGACTGAGATTATACACATAGACCGCGCCGGAAGCACCGCCAATGGACTCGTGGGGTGCGCCGATCATCAGCACGTTGCCGGAGAGGGCTACGGCAGAGCCGAATTCCGCATCGGCGGTGCTGCTTCCGTACAACGTTTTCCAAGAGCTCCAGACGCCGTCCGTGTTCCTGTAGAGATAGACAGCCCCGGAATCGGCTTTTCCGTTGGCATCCTGATTCGGTGCGCCGATGGCCAGAAATTGATTGTTCATGGCGAGGGCCGTTCCGAAGGAATCGCCGGCAGCCAGACCGCCGGGTGCGATGCGGGCGATCTCGGTCCAGGTTCCATTGGTGTTGCAGAAGATATAGGCAGCCCCCCGGGAACCGTTGTAACCATAGGCACCGACGGCCAGATAAGACTCATGTAGACAGAGCACCCCGCCGAACTCTGCATTGTCGCTCGGGTCGCTCGGGTAGAGCATGGGTTGTTCCGTCCATTCGCCCAGCGCATTTTTTGTTGCAATGGATACGCCGCCGGCATCCGTGTAGACTCCATGATCGTACCTGCTGCCTCCGACCACGAGGTTGTTCTCGTCAACCGCCACCGCCGCCCCAAATCCGGCGCCGTTTTGACTGTAGGTCTGTGTGTTCAGCAGTTTCCATTGGTTGTCCGGCGTTTTCCCATAGAGGTAGTAGCTGCCTTTGTACGTTGACCTTCCTGGAACACCCACGAGTAGGTAATTTCCTTTGAGGGCTAGGCCGTATCCGAACATATCGCTGGCGACGGGTGCCGGGTTAGTATAGAGAATACCCGTCAGGGCCGCTGGATCGGAAAGCGGCGTGGCCGCTAAAACGATGCCAGCCTGCTGGAAAAGTCCGATGAAGCCGATGATGAACAAAACACGAAACGCACGCATAAACACCTTCTTTCATTTTTTGACCGGGCGAACCCACGAAGAACCCTGCAGCACCTCGGTTCCGACATAGGGTTATTTTATTCCCTGACTCACTTGGCGTCAACCGCCGGGTGAAAAAAATCTTGGCGTTGTTGGGCGTGGGCTTTGACGGTTGAGGCGCACGGGCCGTGCGCCCTCCAGTGGAGGTGTGATTTTTAATGTGGAGGGCGTCGGGCTCCGACGCCTTGCGGTGTGTAGGGGCGGAGGGTGAGTGCGGAGAATGAGAAAGAGAATAAGGACTGATCTGGGGTAAAATAAAAGGACGTTGGGGACAACGTCCCTCCCGGGAGGGCCCGTGTCCCCACGGGCCATGCGGAGAGTGAGGGCGGGGAGGGAGAAAGAGAAAAAGAGCTCGCCCCAATCCTTCCGGGGCGCTCGGAGAGCACCCCGCTACTATCTTTGATCTTTTCGTTTCTTTGAGATATTTGTGGTGAATATTTTTCAATTCATGGGGATGGTTCCTTCGTTGCCAAAGTTGTTTTTCAAGAAGCCTTCGTTGCTTTTGTAGACGTACTAGCAATCCGTCATTTCACCGTAGAGTGGGACGCCCCTGACATCACGGATGGCATATATTGGGCAAGTCTGAATCCAACGTCTGACGGATTGCTGGCGAAAGTGTTACAAAGAGGTTGCATTTCAATAGGCCGATGCCTAGATATAGGGCCTTTCGGGGTGGGGGGGAGACCGTCCCACCCAGCAGGCAGGGCTCCATGATCGAAATCAACGCAACCATCAAGAACAGCGCCGGCATTCATTGCCGTCCCTCCGCTTTGATTATCAAGGCGGCCTCCGCCTATGCTGGAAAAATCCAGGTGGATTCGCCGGGACACGGCACCTGCACGTTGCGTTCGGTGCTTGATCTGATCTCCCTGGGTCTCGAGCACGGTGCGCGGGTCGTCATTCGCGTGGAAGGGGAGGATGAGGCCGCCTTCTGCCGCAAGCTGGCCGACCTGTTCGAGACGGAATTTGATTTTCCGCTGAAGTAGTCGGAAAATAAAAGCTGATTTACCACCCATGATCCAGATCGCTGGTGTATATTCACTCTTATTGGTCGGCAGCAAGGCCGTCCCCGGCTACCCGCGTGGAGCCGCACCATGAACAGCAAGCAGGAGAAGAACATGAGTGTTGATTTCAATGCCATTCTGAAGAAGGCCGAAGAATATAAGCCGCAAATGACCCGCTTCCTACGCGATATGATCGCCATTCCCAGCGAGAGCTGCGAAGAACGTGCGGTGGTGGAACGCATTAGACAGGAAATGGAAGCCGTGGGATTCGACAAAGTGGAAGTGGACGGCATGGGAAACATTCTCGGCTGGATCGGCAAAGGAAAACATCTGATCGCCATGGATGCGCACATTGATACCGTGGGTATCGGCGACCGCGGTCTCTGGAAGTTTGATCCCTATAAAGGGATGGAGGACGATGAAGTGATCGGCGGGCGCGGCGGGTCCGACCAAGAAGGCGGCATGGCCTCTATGGTCTACGCCGGGAAAATCATCAAAGACCTGAAGCTGGAAGATGAATTCACGCTGCTGGTGACCGGCACCGTGATGGAAGAGGATTGCGACGGACTGTGCTGGCAATACATTATTAAAGAGAGCGGGATTCGTCCGGAATTCGTAGTTTCCACCGAACCCACCTCGTGCCGAATTTATCGTGGGCACCGAGGGCGCATGGAAATGACCATCACCATCAAGGGGCTCTCCTGTCACGGGTCTGCCCCCGAGCGCGGCGATAACGCGATCTACAAAATGGCCCGCATCGCCCTAGAAATCGAGAAGCTCAACAACCGCCTCGCGGATGACAAATTTCTCGGCAAAGGCACTGTCACGGCCACGCAGTTCTTCTTCTCCTCGCCCTCGCAGTGCGCCGTGCCCGACTCGGCCACTATCCAAGTGGACCGCCGCCTGACCGTGGGCGAGACCGAGGAAATCGCCTGCGCCGAACTCTTGGATGCCGCCGCACGCGCGGGCTATCCGGATGCAAAGGTCGAGGTGCTCACCTACGAACGCGCCGCCTTCACGGGGCTGGTTTATCCCACGAAAAAATATTTCCCGACTTGGGTGATTCCCGAGGACGCCGCGCCGACGCAGTCGCTTGTCTCGGCCTACAAGGGGCTTTTCAACAAAGAACCGGTGGTGGATAAATGGACGTTTTCCACAAATGGCGTGGCGATCATGGGGATGCACGGCATTCCGGTGGTGGGCTTTGGCCCGGGACACGAAGACCAGGCCCACGCGCCGAACGAGTTGACCTGGAAATCCGAACTGGTGCAGGCCGCCGCCATGTATGCCGCCATTCCTTCGCTCTACTGCGAGCGAGTGAAGAACGATTAATCAGAGATTCGGAAAGCCGAAACAAATTAGAAGAAAGCCCGTGCACCCGCACGGGCTTTCTGCTTTTTCCAAGGGTCGTACCGACCCGTTTATCCTTTTTCCAATGGTTGGAAAAAGTGACGAAAAAGTTTCCAACGATTGGAAAAACCGTGAAAAAAGTTTCCAATGATTGGAAAAATCGTGAAAAAAGTTTCCAAGGAAAACTTAATGTTGCCGAAGCCGTCGGCATGTTCTACACTCGAACCCAATCGGCTTCCCCGAGGCCCCGAGGCCCGGCGCGTTAGGCGTCAAGGGTAGGGTTAGGGTAGGGCTAGTCGATCGGACAGGAGGATGCAGTGTTGAATGGACGCCTGTGTATAGTGTTTGTTTTGTTGGCGGGTCTCTTGATGTTGCCGCGCAAGGCGGTGGCGGAGGGGCGCTCCGCCGATGATCGTTCCATGTTTTCGGAAAAGCTGGAGGATACGGCCTTTGCGTCGGCCTGGCAGGAGTACGAAGCGGGGCGCTACCAGGAAGCCTGCGGGGCCTTTTCCCAATTGTTCCGGAAGAATCCTGCTGATCCGGAGGTCAATCTGGCGTATGCCCTCGCGGCTAAGCGGGCAGGCAACTATTCTCATTCGGCACTGGCGCTGGAGCGTGTGCTTTCGGTGCAGCCGGGAAATCTGCGTGCGCGGCTTGAATTGGCGGATGCGTATGTGCTGATGCAGCAGAACGAGTTGGCGCGCGAGCAGTTTGAGTTGGTGTTAGCGGGGAGCCCGCCCGAGGGTGTGCGCGAAAACATCAACCGCTGTTTGGAGGCGATGGCCGAGGAAGAGCAGCCTTGGCGCTGGTCGCTGCGGCTCGATACGGGTGCCTTTCATGATGACAATGTGAATGTGGGGCCGACAGATGCCTTGATCAGCATCGAGCCGATTCGGACCGGCGGGCTGTGGATTGATAGACTGGCCGTGGACCCGGAATCGAAACCTCAGGAGGCGTGGGGACTCTATGGTTCGTTGAATGCGGTGGCGGAGCTTGAGCTTGGGCGGAAGGGCTTCTGGAAGGGATATGGCTGGGCGGGGGCTTATCAGTCGGTGCTGGATGATCACGCGGAATACGAGATGGGCTATTATAACGCCGCTGTCGGGCTCAAGCACACGGGTGCGCGTCATGCGCTGCACTGGCCGCTGCGGATGGAATATGTCCTGCGCGGTCACGAGGCCCTAGCCCGAATATGCGGCATGAGTCCTTCTCTGGTGTATGCCTTCAAGGCCCGAATGCACCTGCTGACGCTGGGCACGATCGAATATCGTGATTATGTGCATGACTCCGATTATACGGGCACGATGGGGGCATTGGGCGAAACGCTGCGCTGGTTCTGGGGACGTGCCCGCAACAGCGTGTCGCTGGGTGCCCGCCTGATTCGGGAAGAGGCCCGCGAGGAGATGTATGCGAACTGGGGAATCGAAGGCAGCCTCTCGGCGGATTGTCGGCTCTCCGATGAAGTTTCGGTGTACGGCATGCTTCAACTGCGTTCCTCAAAGTATGACGAGCGCCCGCCGCTGGCGGCGGATGATCGCGAAGATACGCAGGGAATCATCGCCTGCGGCTTTCACTATCGGTTGAATGAGAGGTGGGGTGCCGATTTAAGTTACCGATTCACCCGAAACAATTCCAATTTTGATCTGTATACCTATGACCGGAACGTATTCACCGTGAGTACGTCCTGCACATTCTAGCGGGGATGATCATGAAAAAAATAATTAGGTTGGGTGGTTTGTTTTTAAGTGTCGTATGGTTGTGTGCGGGGGCGCGCGCCGAGAATCCGGTGGGGCTGGTGGTGGCGCTGGAAGGAGGGGTGCAGGCGGTTTCCCAGGATGGCGTCTCGCGCATGCTGACACTGCAATCGCCGGTGTATCCCTACGACCGCATCGTGACGGGGTCCGGCGCAAAGGCCCAGATTATGTTCGATGACGATTCGATCATTGTACAGGGCGAGCGCAGCGAAATGGTGGTGGACGAATACATCTACAATCCATCGAACAAATCGGACAACAAGGCCTTTTTCAAGTTGATCAAAGGCGTGTTCCGCGCTGTGACCGGCAAAATCGTGGAGTTGAATCAGGATGGATTCAAGGTGGAAACGGGCAAGGCGGTTATCGGCATTCGAGGGTGCGATCTGGCGTTCCGGGTGGACCGACTGGGCGATGAAGTCTATGTGATCGAGCTGACTCCCGGCAGGTCCATCATCGTCGAAACCACGTTTCTGCCCGAAGGCGTTCTAACGGGTGATCAGCTTCTGAACAGCCTGAGTGTGCTCGAACCCGGCACCCTGATTCGAATCACGGAGAATGGCCGGATGGAAGAGCGCCCGTTCTCCATGGAGGAAATTCGAGGCCTGTTGAATGAAATCAGGACCGCACAGAGCAGCAGCGGAACGGGCGAAAGCGGTGGGCGCGACTCGGGCGGCTCGGGCGGCGCGTCCGGCTCGGGAAACGAACCCGATGGCGATGATTCGGGCGATTCGGGTGATACGTCGGCAGTGTCTTCGTCCACTTTCTTGCCGGATGCCGTCGTTCCGGGCGGACGGATGGATTCGTTCAATGAGGACGTTGTTCCGCAGGCCGATAAGGTGGAAACCCCGGTTCCGACGCCCATCCCTGATCCGCCGAAACCGCCTGCCCCCGACCCCGACCCCGGCCCGGCACCCACGCCGATTCCCACCGCGATTCCAACCATAGAACCCACTCCGAGGCCCACACCGTTTCCCACACCCACGCCGATCCCTTACGTGAAGCGTGAGGAGGATCGCGGCAACAACTGGTCCTGGGGCGTCTGGCTGAATCCGGCTGATCACAACAAGATCGCCGGAACCTATTCCGATGGGCAGGCCCTCACACCCGTGGCGGTGGGTGCCATTGCCTCCGGTACCGTGGCCTATAATCTGAGCGGCAGCGGCAGCAGCGGCGCCCTGATTACCCGGCCCGACAGCACGCACTATCTGCGCGGCTACTGCAACATGAATATTCAAATAGGGGGCCCCTCGCCGGTGGACTGGAACGCCAACTTCAGCCTGTACGATACGGACACGGCTTCCGCCGACATGCTTCATTTCAACGTGACTCACGGTACGTTGGATGTCGCCCGGCGCCTCTCCGGTACGCCGGAGAACGTGGTCTTGAACAGCCGGGGCGAAACGTTTACCACCGCCGATTTTCCGATCCGGCATGTGGAAGGCCATCTGATGGGTCCCGGGGCAAGCGCGCCGATCAGTGGCGCAGCCGGAGATTACAGAATGAATACGGCTCGCCCGGAAGGGCCCTTTGTGACGGGATCCTACGGAACCAACTTGGACCCCTAGCAGGCTGTCGGGCGTTGGCCCGTCATCCTGCTAGTTAACAACAGCGAAACGCTGTTGTGTTTTGGCCTAATCGAGCTAGGCGGATATACTGAACGCGCAGCTTCTTGATAGAGGTAGAAAGATTGATAAAAAACAAGCACTGACGAAGCTCCTGAAACACACCTAAAGTCCGACGGATTGCTAAGACAACGGGAAGCAGGCGAAGGCGTGACCCGAACGAAAGAAAAAATACCAGAGACCAAGCCGGGGTTCCGTCAGGAACGCGAATTGCCTGCCATCGTGGCCGGCGTGGCGGTGTTGTTGCTGTGCATGTTGATTGCGATTATGAACCCGCGCTTTCTGCGTGCGGTTTCGCTCCAATCCTACGACACCATGACGCGCCTAGTGGCCGCGCCTCCGCAGAGCGGGAAAATCGTGATCGTGGATATCGACAACGAAAGCATCCGTTCGACGGGGCAGTGGCCCTGGTCACGCTGGCAGGTGGCCCGGATGCTGGATCATCTCTGGGCGGCGGGCGCACGGGTCGTGGCGTTCGATGTGGTGTTCCCGGAAAAAGACCGCACCTCGCCCGGGGAGATTCTGAAAACCTGGCAGCAGGCCTATGGGGTGCGTCCCGTGGTGCAGGGGCTTCCCAATCCGTGTCCGGGGTTCGACGGAATGCTGGCGGCCTCTCTGGGCAAGGGACGGTCGGTGTTGGGGTGTTATATGCACCTGTGCGACAGCCAGGCGTCTGCCACGGCCAAGACCATCGAGCGGTTCAACGAACGCGATCCCTGTTACCGAGGTCAGTTTCTCGTACGCGGTGTGCCGGATAATCAATATCTTCATCATGCCTGTGATCTGGAAATATCGCTGTCCAATCTGGTGTCGATGGCCCAGACCGGCTTCTTCAATACCGTGAAGGATCAGGACGATATCATCCGCCGGACGCCGTTGGTGGTGGCCGCCGGACCATACCGCATGTATGCGGCGCTTTCCCTCCAGGCCCTTCGGCTTTACCAGAACCAACGCCTGATGACGTTGATCTACGACGACGAAGGCATCCGCGGCGTAAAGTCCGTCGAGCTGCGCGGCACGCGCATCCCCACCGATGCCACCGGTATGCTTGTCCTGAATTTTCGGGACGGTGCGTTTCCTTCCATTTCCGCCGCCGAGGTGCTTCGCAATGCCTTTGATCCCGCCCTCGTGCGCGACAAGGTGGTTCTCATCGGCGCTTCCGCCGCCGGTCTGCACGATATGCGCAACACGCCGTTTCATAAGGACATTTCCGGTGTGGAGATTCAAGCCACGGCCCTCGATAACATGCTGGCGGGCGATATGCTTCGCGAACCGCGCTGGCTGGTGTTTGCGAACCTGCTGGGGATGCTGGTGGGGGGGCTGCTCCTGATTTTCGTGGTCATCCACACACGAGCCCTTGTTTCGTTGCTGGTGATGCTGTTTTGCACCGTCTATCCGGTGTTGCTCAGCTTGCTCTTTCTGCGCCTTTTTTATTTGGTGGTGGTTCCCGTTCCGGCCATGCTGGGCTGGTTGCTGACCTATCTGGCGGTGACGATCGTCAAATATCGGCAAAAGGAATTGGTCGGAGAGTTCAATGTCCGCTTGCAGGCCATCAACGGGGAACTCGAGCGCGAGATCATCACGCGCAAGCAGGCGGAACAGGAACTGTTCGCCGCACGCAATGCCGCCGTGGCCGCCGCCGAGGCCAAGAGCCTTTTCCTGGCCAACATGTCGCACGAAATACGCACCCCCATGAATGGCGTGATCGGCATGACGGATCTGGCCATGAAAACCGAACTCAATCCAAAACAACGAAACTACCTCGAAAAAATCAGCGTCTCGGCGCGTGCCCTGCTGCGCATCATCAACGATATTTTGGACTTCTCCAAAATCGAGGCCGGCAAACTGGAAGTTGAGCGGATTCCCTTTCGTCTTCGTGAGGTGTTGACCGAGCTGCACGATCTTTTTGCGGAAAAGGCCGTGCAGCAGCAACTCGAACTGCGGCTTGAGGTGGAGCCCTCTCTGCCGGATGGTCTCCTGGGCGATCCCCTTCGCCTGCGGCAGATACTCGTGAATCTGACCGGCAACGCGCTAAAGTTCACCAGCCAGGGCGGGGTTGCCCTGCGGGTCCGTTCGGAAATCCCGACCGCTCCCGACGAACACCCGCCCTCCGTCCGAATCCTGTTCGAAGTGGCCGACACCGGAATCGGTCTCCCGCCTGAAAGCCTGCAAAAACTATTCACCTCCTTTACTCAAGTGGATGGCACCACCTCGCGCAAATTCGGAGGAACGGGTCTGGGTCTCGCCATTTCAAAACAATTGGCCGAACGTATGGGTGGAGATATCCTGGTAACCAGCGAACACGGCAAGGGCTCCGTTTTCACGGTGTTGCTTCCTTTCGGCGTGGATGCGCGGCAAGAGGTGCCCTCCGCAACCGAGGCCGCGCCGGCATCGGGCGAGGTCGGCGGTTTTGCACCTGGTCGTTTCCAGGGCGTGCGCTTGATTCTGGCGGAGGATAATCCGATCAACCAGGAAGTGGCTTTGGAAAATCTGCTGGCGATGGGTATGACGGCGGACATCGCCCGGACCGGCGTCGAAGTGCTCGCTCTCCTGGATCAGAACCGTTATGACGGTATCCTGATGGATGTGCAGATGCCCGAAATGGATGGTCTCACAGCCACCGATCTTGTTCGCAAACGTCCCGACGACCGCGCCAGCATTCCGATTATCGCCATGACGGCGCACGCCATGAAAGGCGATTTGGAAAAATGCCTCGAAGCGGGGATGAATGATTATGTCACCAAACCAATCGAACCGGACCTCCTCTTCCAGGCCTTGGCCCGCCACATCCGCCCGCGCCTCGCGGAGGAACCGTTCGCTCTCGAAACAAGTCCGCCGCAGAAGACGGGTGCGGAGACGCGGGATATGGCGGCCGACGAACTGCTCGATGAGACCAAGGGCCTGCGCCGCGTCAATGGCAACGAGGCCCTCTATCGCCGCTTGCTGGCCGACTACATGCGGACCTCGCCGGACCTGCTGCGGGATTTGGAGCGGGCCTTGGCTAGTCAGGATGCCGCCGAGACGGGCCGTCTGGCCCACTCGGTCAAGGGCGCCGCCGGAAACCTTTCTCTCCGTCGATTGCAACGGGTGGCCGAACAGCTCGAACACGACGCCAAAGCCGGGCGGATGACCGAGGCGCGTCAGAGCCTCGAAACGTTCCGCACCACACTGACGGAGACCGCCTGCGCCGTGGAGAAATCCGCCCGCCACAGCCAGGGAGAGGTCAAACCACGCGCCCATGCCGGCGTCTCTGCCCTGAGCATGGCTGACTATCAGAAAAAAATCGCGGAGTTGGATCAGATGCTCGCCACCGGCAGTGCCGGTGCCTCGCGCCTAATGGACAAATTACGCAAGGATGTGCAGGCCTTCTCGGGAGAGCAGGTGGCCGAGGCGTTGTATCGGCAGGTGATGGATTACGATTTTGAAGAGGCGCGGATGTCCGTGAAAAAGATACGTACACAATGGAATGCCTCCGGTGTATGACGCGAGGAGTTGCTTATGAACCCAGTTGAAGAAAATCCCGTGGTGCTGCTGGTGGATGATGAACCCGCCAACCTAGCGATTCTGATCGAAGCGCTGCACGACTCCTGTGAGCTTATCATCGCCAAAAACGGACACGACGCGCTCGAGCGCGCGGCAGGGGAAAAACGGCCCGATCTGATTCTGATGGATGTGCAGATGCCCGTCATGAATGGCTATGAAGCCTGCGAAAAACTCAAGAAAAATCCGGCGACGGCCTCCATTCCTGTGATTTTCATCACCATACTCAGCGACGAAGAAGAGGAGACACGGGGATTTGAGTTGGGAGCGGTGGATTACATCACCAAGCCGTTCAGTCCGGCGGTCGTTTGTGCCCGCGTTCAGATGCAGATGGAACTGAAGAAACACCGCGATCATTTAGAGGCTCTGGCCGAGGTCCGGGCGCAGCAGCTCATCCACGCTGAACGGCTGGCCACTCTCGGCTCGCTCGCCGCCGGAATCGTACACGAAATCAACAACCCGCTGGCCTACGTCTCTCTCTCGGCGGAAATGATGCAGCATGAGTTGGACACCCGATTTCAGGCGCTGTTGCAGGCCGTGGAGGGCCAAGCGGACGCCACGGAGGATATGTTTAATTTCCTGCGCAATGCGCAGAACTACATGACCTCTTTGAGTGAAGGCGTCGAGCGGGTGACCGCCATCATGAAATCCATGAAAAACTTTTCGCGTCGCGACGCGGAAGAAAAAAAACAGTGCTCGCTTTCACAGTGCATCGCCGATGCCCTGAAACTGTGCGGAAATGAATTGAAGTATATTGCCGAGGTGGATTTGGACATGCCGGAGAGCTTCCCTTGTTTTGCCGGTATTTCGCGACAGATTGAGCAGGTCTTCATCAACCTCTTTCACAACGCGGCGCAGGCCATGGAGCCGCAGCGAAAAGCTAAACGCGGCCTCTTGCGCATCCGAGGCGAAGCCGATGCTCAGACGCTGCGGGTCGTGGTGGAGGACAATGGGCCAGGCATTCCTCCCGAAGCGATAGAGACCATCTGGGAGGCCTTTTTCACCACCAAACCATCCGATCAGGGAACCGGACTTGGACTCTCCATCAGCCGGGGAATCATCCAGGATCATCTCGGAAAAATATGGGTTGAAAACCGAGAGGAAGGCGGCGCACGCTTTGTCGTCGAACTACCCATTGCTTCCGGCGATGACCTGGCACAACCTGTAGGTCCGCCACTCTTCGCAGAGACGCCCTGAGTCACCCGCTGCTACGTTTCCAATGATTGGAAAAAATAGTTGGCAAGGTCTGTGTCCTCACCGGCCTGCATTTGGCGTGAAGGAATAACCGTAGCCGTCCGCTCGCCGAGCGGACGGGAGATGGACACTGCATGAAAAAAATACGTGGCGCTCGGAGAGCACCACGCTACCCGGTGAGACATTATCCAACGTTCGACGGATTGCTGGTCAATCGCGAGGTGGGCGCTTAGTACGCCGGGCGGGGTGCGGACGGGTGTTTCCCCGTGGTGCGGCATCGGCGGGGTCCACCCGAACGGGGCGTCCATCGAGCGAGGCCGACCGCGCATACTTCAGCACACGCGAAGCCGCGGCGCCATCCACTTCGAAGTAGGTGCAGTCCGGCTTGATCTCAATGCCGCCGATCATGGTCGATTCAATGCCGGCTTTTTCGCAGATGAGGCGAACCACCGCGCCCTTGTTGACGTAATCTTGTCCGCCTGCGGAAAGAGTGAAGCGCTTGGTGTTGCGCGGTCCTCCTCGATCTCCGCCGCCTCTTCGCTCGGTTCGGTCGCCACCAAAGCGGCGGTCTCCGCCGCTGTTTCGTTCGGGCCGTCCGCTTCCCGAACGCCCTGGCCTCGGCGGTTCGTTATGATGCGTGGCATTGATGTCGGCGGCGTCACGATAGTGATGGAGGAAGCGGGTGAATTCTACGGCGATGAGACGCTGAATGAGTTCCTCTTTGGAGATGTCGCGCAGCAGGTCGTAGACGGGTGGCAGGTAGTCTGCGAGGCCCTCCTGATTCGCGTCGGTTTCCACCAGGCGCGTCATTAGGGCGAAGAGTTGTTTTTCGCAGATGGCACGGCCGGAGGGAAATTTCATCTGTGCAAAGCGGAAATTGCCGCGCTGCTCGAGTTCGCGTATGCGGCGCACTTCGCGCATGTTGATCAGGGCTAGAGATACGCCGGATTTTCCAGCGCGCGCGGTGCGTCCGCTGCGATGGGTGTAGATGGCGGGTTCATCAGGTAGACGGTAATGGACGACGTGAGTGATGTCGTTCACGTCGATCCCTCGCGCGGCCACATCGGTGGCCACGAGTACGCGAATGGTTTTCTGACGGAACTTGCGCATTACGTAATCACGTTGCGCCTGCGACATATCGCCGTGCAGGGCATCGGCCAGATAACCGTCTTGCATGAGATTTTCAGCAATGGTCTGGGTCTCCTGACGGGTTCGACAAAAGACGAGCCCGAAGATGTCCGGGGTGAAGTCGATCAGGCGTCGCAGGGCCTGATAGCGGTCTTTCTCGTGCATCATGCCATAGAGATGATGGATATTTTCCGCACCCTGATTCCGGTTGCCTACGGTGATTTCGGCGGGATCGGTGAGATAAGTTTGCGCAATGCGGGCGACTTCACGCGGCATGGTGGCCGAGAAGAGCCAGATGCGGCGGTGTTCGGGAATCTGCGAGAGAATGGCGTCGATATCCTCTTGGAATCCCATGTTGAGCATTTCATCGGCTTCATCAAGTACCACGCGGGATACCTCGCCAAGCAGTACGGCCTTGCGCCGAATCAGGTCGAGCAGGCGGCCCGGCGTAGCGACGACGATATGTGCGCCGCGCTTGATCTGATTGATCTGTACGGCAATGGAAGCGCCGCCGTAGACGGCGGTAACGCGCACGCGGGGAAGTTGCGACGAAAAGGTATTCAGTTCGGCCGTGATCTGCATACAGAGTTCGCGGGTGGGGCAGATGATCAGACCCTGGGTCCGGCTGGTGGCCGTGTCGATATGTTGGAGCAGGGCGAGACCGAAGGCACCTGTTTTTCCGGTGCCAGTTTGGGCAAGGCCAATGAAGTCGCGTTCGCCTTTTAAGAGAACCGGTATGGCTTCCTTTTGAATGGGCATGGGGAGTTTAAAACCCATATCCGTAATAGCCTGCAGCAGTTCTGTTTTCAATCCCAGTGATTTGAATCCCATGGTACCCTTTTCCCCATGATCCACCCACCAGTACGGTTGTTCAGGCATCGCTTTGGTTCGGCGCATCAGGACTTGTTCTATGCTCTATATAAAAAAACCGCCCAGCGCAGCCGGACGGTACACGTTATTCCCTGAATCCATTTAACTTGCGGGTGCGTCTATACGCCGTTCTGTTGAATTTGCAACGTCTATTATGCGGAATATCTTTTAAATATTTAAGAGCTGCCCTGTGCGCAGGGGGGTGAGCGTCCGCGGTGTCGCGCCGCAGGGAATGCGAGAAGTAAAAATACAAGCACCCCGGACGGAGTGCAGGAATATCTAATAGTCTCGAGTGCCCCCCGCGATCTCTAGGCGGTTTTCGCCAAAGGTGGACTCATCCGCACAGGTGAGCGCAAGGGTATCAGGGGGGGGCATTAACGTGATACATGCGACATTTCCGCGATCCATTCATATCCGAAACGTCCGGGTTTGATGTGCAAACGGAAGACCGCGCCCTGTTCAATCCTGCCAGCTGGCCGATCTATTGCGCCTGTCTCGCGTCCATGGACGTAAAAGGTAACCTTTCGTCCGCCGCGCCCCTTGGTAAATAACTTGGCGACTTCGGCCTTTTCGATTATTGCGGGAGTGGCTCGATCCAGAAAACCATTCAGAAAATAGATGGATCCACAGCCGAACGTGAACCAGGAAAGCACGCAGAGGGCACCCAGCACACTCAGATAGATATGGCGATCTGTCCGGCGGTGCGTCAGCGCCCATAGCCCCGTGAGTGTCAGAACCATTCCCGCAGCCATGTGCATCCCGAACCGACCGATTACATCGTTCAACACGGGATAGAGCGGAGGGAAGACCTCCACGCCGATGAGCCAGCTTGCGGCCCCCGCAAACAGCATGAGGCCAAGCGGCCAACCGAGCCGCAAAAAAAGCGGTTCGGTTGGGTGGATTTGTACGGCGGGCACGCGTCGCAGAGATTCGTCGCCGGTGCTGAGATCCCGTTGCGAAAGGCTTTTCAACGCATCCATCAAAGAAAGGGCCTGCTTGGTTTCTATGCGCTGCCCTCTTTCAAGGTTGGCAATCAGCGCGATGCCCCGGCGATTCATCCAAAGATGACTCACCTGGTTTGTGGTGAGCAGCCGGCGGATGGCTTCACGTATTCGGGCGTCGCAGAGTACTTCCATTGCGGCGTGACTGTCCGCCGCGCCGACCTGAACAAAATCGGTAAACGACGAATCATTCAAGTCGAGCGTTCCTGCCCATTTCAGTGCTGAGCAGAGGCGATCCGCAGACGTGCGTTTTCGGAAGGCGACGGTCACTCGCTGCGGTATGGCGAGCGTCAGATACAGGCGGGGTGGAGTGGCTCTTTGCGGAGGCGTGTATCCGATCGCAAAGGGATGGTCATGGTCTTTGGCGATGAGACAGGTGCAGGCGTTGGCTAGCTTGAATTTCGTCTGATTACCCCACTGCTGAAAGAGGGGCTCCAGCGCGAACAGCGCCTGCCGGCGATACCACATTAGCACCGGCACCATGACGGCCAGCGATATCAGAACGACCACACTTGTTATTTCCATGAAGAGCACGATAATTCCTGTGATTAAACGCTTCTGCCGTCAGAATATCTCTGGCCAAGCTGCATAAAAATCTTCTTTTTTATGCAAAAAGTGAAGTTTAAGTTACTAATTTATTCGCGAAGCGTGCGGATTGAAGGTTTTTTTCACCCTGAATACGGTGCTTGATCCGCCGATGGGTTTATCGGCATACTGTGCGTCATGAAAGCAGCACCCGTTCAAACAAAAACCGTACTGATCACCGGATGTTCGACGGGCATCGGGTTGGCCTCGGCGCACCTGCTCAAGCAGCGCGGCTGGCAGGTCATCCCAACCGCCCGAAAAGAGGCAGACATCAATCGACTGAGCGCGGAGGGCTTTTCACCGCTGGCGCTGGACCTGAACGATTCCGGCTCGGTGCAGGCCGTCATCGAAGCCGTTATGGAACGGTTCGATGGTCAACTTGGTGCCTTGGTGAACAACGCGGGCTACGGTCAACCAGGCGCGATGGAAGACCTCACTCGCGAGATGATGCGCGCACAGTTCGAGACGAATCTGTTCGGGTTGCAGGAGCTGACCAATGGCTTCATCCCGGTGTTTCGGGGGCAGGGCTATGGGCGTATTGTAAATGTAAGTTCGGTGGTTGGGCGGGTGGCGCTTCCTTTCATGGGCATTTATTCGGCGTCGAAGTTTGCGGTGGAGGCGGTCTCGGATGTCATGCGGGTGGAATTGGCGGGCACGGGCATTGCCGTATGCCTGATTGAACCCGGACCGATTGCCACGTCCTTCGGCGACACCGCCGCGCAGGAAGGGCGGACGGGATTGAATATGGAGCGGAGCGTTTTTGGAGAGGTGTATCGTAAACGCTTGGCGCGCGGACCGGCCCGGCAACACACCACGAACGATTATTTTAGGAAGCCGCCCGAAGCCGTGGCAGAAAAAATTCTACGGTGTTTGGAATCGACTCGCCCGGCGGCGCGCAGTTGCATCACGATTCCGGCCCACCTGGGTGCCTTCCTGCGGCGCTTCGCCCCAGCGGGCCTGGTGGACGGCATTTTCATCCGCAGCCTGCGCAAAACCAACCCCAGGGTCAGCCCTTAAATAATAAATAAAGGAAAAGAGGGGACGCGGACTGGAAGTCCACGCTACGGAAGGCCATCTTGCAGCGGCGGTTGTATTGCTTGCTGGAGGGCGCGCGCCTTAGGCGTCAGGGGCCACCACCCGTCGCCACTCGATCCATCCCACCCCGAGGCGTCGGAGCCCGACGCCCTCCATGGGCCGTTCGTCGTCTATTGGACGACGAATTCCTCGAAGAAGAGGTCGTGTATGCGGTTCTCGGTGAGGGGGGCTATTTTTTCGTTCATCAGCAGTATGATGGGCGCTTTGAGGGCGTCGGGATTGTGTTGATCCTCTGGTTTTCTTTGCTCATAAGCGGAGCGCAGTGCCGATTGAAAGACGTCGCGCAGGATGGGCCCGAAGTTGGTTGAGAGTCGGCAGGGCGGATCTGTCAGGCTCAGGACCGGGCGAACCTGCAAAACGCCTGCTTCGGTTCCCTGGCCCACATTGATGCGGAAGGCACCCAGATTCAGGAAGTGGTGTTGTGCGCCGGGTTCTTCGGTGGAGTAGGCGGATACGTCCGAGTTGTGCGTAGTGCTGGATTCTGTGAAGGTGGAAAAGGCGAGCAGCATCAGCATGAAGAGAAGAACGGTCCAGAGTGCCACGCCGACGGCGATGCCCAGCGGATAGGCGGTTGGCAGGGGAACGGCGTCTGAAGGCTGCGCCTCTGGCCCGTCGCACGAAAAGGATTTGAACGCTACCAGGCAGCAGAATTCGCCAGCCAGTACGGCGTAGAGGACGGTGATGAGGGCGACGGCCATGCCGGAGCCGATGGAGGAGGGGTCTGTCATGTTTCTGAGCATCTGAATGAAGCCAATCAGGGTTCCGGCCACCCCGGCGGCCATCATGAAGCGGGCGGCATAGCGGGCCATTTCCGCGTAGCGCTGGTTCGGTTTCACGGGGCGAAAGGCCAGGAGCGCAAAGGAGGCTCCAAGAAAGCGCATGTATTCCCCGCCGAAGCAGGCAAACATCAGAAAAAAGGCGATGCCGAAGACGATCATCAGCGAGGGTATATTGATGAATCCCGCACCGCCTCCCATGACGATGCTCAGGATCAGCAGGATGGCGGCGCCCGTATTGCCGCATAGATGGCTGATGGAAAAACGCCATGTTGGTTCACGGTTCATGCGCTACCTCCTGTTGGTTTTCTTAAACAGAAAAATGACTGAAGCAAAGATTTAACAAAAGGTCGCGAAGGGCGCAAAGGTTTATTGATCGGTGGTTTTGGAGCTTTTGGTGCATGGGTAATGTATAAAGAAGGGACGCGGACTGGAAGTCCACGCTACGGAAGCCATCTTGAAGCGGCGGTTGTATTGCTTGCTGGAGGGCGCGCGGCTCGCGCGCCTTAGGCGTCAGGGGCCACGATCCGTCACCACTCGATCCATCCCATCCCAAGGCGTCGGAGCCCGACGCCCTCCAGCAAGACCTCTTCGTGACTTGGCGGCTTTGTGTGAGAATCTCATCCAGGGCTACATTTTTTTGTAGCGAGGACCTCCGCCGCCCTCGGGGAGTTTCCATTCAATGTTCTGTAGGGAACATTTGATTTGGCAGGTTTTGCAGTGCAGGCAGTTGGAGGCTTGGATGGTGATACGGTTGGTGCCTTCGGGCAGTTCGTAGACCTGGGCGGGACAAAAGCGGGTGCAGGGTGCTTGATACAGTTCGATGCAGTCGCGGCAGATAACGGGGTCGGTTATAATCAGGTGGCAGGGTTGGTCTTCTTCATGTTCAGTGCCGGAGAGATAAAGGTCCGAAGGGATGTCGAGCCGGTGTGATTTTTCCACGTGCCGTTCGAGGGTTGGCAGAGAGAGTGGCTTTTTCTTTCCGACGGCGTGAACGGGGTGGTCTTCGGATTTGGCCTTGCGTCCGGGCGGGAGGAGTCCGCCGGTGAGGAAGGCGGCACCGATGGCGGCCATGCCGGGCAGGAGGCCCCAGTCAAACCACTGGCGGGCGTTTCGATATTGACGCATTTTTTTCCAACCACGGCTCTTACGCAGGGCTTCGGGATAGGCGGCGGCCTGCTCGCACGACCAGTCGCTGCTTTTCCAGCAGGCATAGAGCGCATCGCCCGCTGCGAGGCCGGATTCGACGGCGAGATGAGCGCCTTTGAGGCGTACGGCATCGAGGAGCCCAGCGGCGTCGCCCACGATCATGGCCCCTTCGGTGATGAGGCGCGGGAGGGCGAAGAGGCCACCTTCGGGGAGGATTTTGGCGCCGTAGGCGACGGGGTTGCCTGCGGTGAGAAAGGCGTTGATGCGGGGATGTGCCTTGTAGGCGCGGAAGAGTTCGTGAAGATTGATTTCGGGGCGTCGGTAATCGAGAGCGGTGACGAGGCCGACGGCAACGTGCGTGGCGTCGAGGCAGTAGAGGAACCCGCCGCCGTAGGTGTCCTGCGGGAGCGGGTAGCCGAAGGTGTGCATGATGTGGCCGACGCGCTCGGGCGCGGCGGGGACTTCGAATACTTCCTTGATGCCGATGGCATAGGCTTGTTCGTTGGCGTCCGCATCGAGGCATTGGCGCTCGATCAGTTGGCTGGTGAGTACGCCATGCGCTCCTTCGCCGAGGATGACCATGTTGGCGTGTACGTCTGCGCCCGGTTCAAAATTGCTTTTTGGACGACCTTCTTTGTCCACGCCTTTATCGCCGAGACGTACGCCGATGATACGCCCCCCTTCTTCGAGCAGCGAAGCGACGGGCATTTCGGAATAGACTTCCGCACCGGCGGCTTCGCAGAGTTCGGCGAGGCATCGGGTGATATCGGAGAGAGAGGCCATCGGAAGGCCGAGGGCCTTCATGGGGGGTGGGGTGAGCGGAAGGTTCAGCGCATGGCGGGGTGTCAGGTAGGCAAATTTTTCGGACTGGACCGACTCGTAGAAGGGGAGCGAGGCGAATTCGTCTTCGGAGAGGAGGCGCTTGAACGGTTCGGTATCCAACACGGCTCCAGATAAGACATGCGCTCCGGGATAGAGCCCTTTTTCGAGCACAAGAACCGTCGGAGGCTCGGCGTCGGGGTCGGTGGCGGCTCTTTTCAGAAACCGCAGGGCGGTGCTGAGGGAGGCGATGCCAGCCCCCACGCAAACTATGTCTACGTCCAGTATATCGCGTTGAATTTCATCGTTCATGGTTCGTTTTTCCTGCTGCACATGCGCCCGATTCAGGCCGTCGGGAAGGGTGGTTGTCCGGGTTGGGGCTGAACTTTCCCGACGCGCAAGGGATAGCGGATTTTAATATCGCCATCGAGCAGAATTTCGATCCAGTAGGTGCCTTCCTGCTCGAAGGTGACGTTGACGAACACCTCGACGTTGGTGGCGGACGATTCGGGGTTGTTGAGATGGACGGGTATGTCCTTGCCCTCGATGAGTACGGTGGTTTGGTCGGGTTGAAGGATGCGGGTGTGCTGGATGAAGACGCCTTCGCCGCTGCACCAGCGGGTGACCGCAAAGAGGCGGGGGTAACGGAGGGGTAGTTCGGGTGCGCCAATGGCGTCGAAGAGACCGATCAGCATGAATTTTCCGTTGCGTTCCTGGCGCACATCATCGCAGATGACGCTGGATTGCAGGTCGGGAATCATGGATTTGTCCTGTTTTTCAGGTGTTGATGTCATAGTGAGGCGAAGCTTGCAGGGGTTGATGTGTTTATGCAAGCAAAAGATGGTGGGCGAACGGGGTGGGAAAACGCGCCGGGTGCGCATTATGATTGCGTCGCATTTGCGCAGTCGGTATGCTGCTCGAATTGTTTTTTAAGAGGTGTTTTTGCAGGAGGCGACTATGCAGCGGATCATTGAAAAGGCTTCGGTGTTGATTGAGGCAATGCCCTATTTTCGCAAGTTTCAGGGTGAAACGGTGGTGGTGAAGTTCGGCGGGAGCATCATGGATGATGAATCCTGCGTGGAAAGCATCCTGAAGGACGTGGCGTTTATGTCGTGCGTGGGGTTGCGTCCGGTACTGGTGCATGGGGGTGGCAAGGCTATTTCCGCCGCGCTGAAAAAGACGAACATTCCGTCGGAATTTCGGGAAGGTCTGCGGGTGACGTCGGAGGAGGCGATGCAGGTGGTGGAGCAGGTGCTGAATTACGAGCTCAATCCGCCGCTGGTGCAGGAATTGATTAAGAACGGCTGCAAGGCCCGCAGTATTCATGGTGACGACATCATGACGGCGAAGCGGCTGATAAAGACGGACGAGGAGTCCGGCGAGGAATCGGACTGGGGCTATGTGGGGGAGGTCATGCAAGTGGATGTGGAGCCCATTCAGGCCTTTTTGGCTGTGGGTATCACGCCGGTGGTTACACCGCTGGGCCGGGGTGCGGATAAAAAGCCGTACAACATCAATGCGGATTCGGCGGCGGTGGCGATTGCGGCGGCGTTGCAGGCACGCAAGCTGGTCTTTCTTTCGGATGTGCCGGGACTGCTGGCCGACCCGGAGGATATTACGTCGCTTTTTTCATCGGTGAAGATTAGCGAGGTTGAGGGATTGATCAAGCGCGGGGTGATACGCGGGGGAATGTTGCCGAAGATCAACGGCTGCGTGGATGCGCTGCGGGCGGGTGTGCTCAAGATTCACATCATTGATGCCGAGGTGAAGCACTCGCTGCTGCTGGAGTTGTTTACGGATTTGGGCGTTGGAACGGAGATTGTGGCGTAGTCATGAAAAAAGAAGAAGTAATCGGTTTGCATAAAGAGTATGTGATGAACACCTACAGCCCTGGTCTGGTGCTGGTGAAGGGCGAGGGCGTTCGGGTCTGGGATATCGAAGGGAAAATGTATCTGGATTTTATGGCGGGCATTTCGGTGTCGAACCTAGGCCATGCACATCCCGCCTTGCTGCGGGCCATCCGCGAGCAGTCGCAACGCATCATTCACACCTCGAACATTTTCTACAATGAGCTTCAGCCGCAATTGGCGAAGGTGATCTCGGAGCGAACGCTCGGTGGGAAGTGCTTTTTCTGCAACTCGGGCGCGGAGGCCAATGAAGCACTGATCAAGCTGGCCAGGCAGTGGGGACACGCTAAAGGGAAATACGAAATCATCACCCTGAAGCAGTCCTTTCACGGGCGGACAATGGCCACGTTGGCGGCCACCGGACAGGAGAAGGTTCGCAAGGGGTACGATCCGTTGCAACCGGGTTTTGTCTATGCGGAGTTCAACAACGTGGAATCGTGCCGTGCGGCGGTGACGGATAAGACCGTGGCGATTCTCCTCGAACCCGTGCAGGGTGAAGGCGGCATCGTGCCCGCCACGCCGGAGTTCATGAACGGAATTCGGGCGCTGTGCGATGAAAAAGAGCTGCTGATGCTGTGCGACGAGGTGCAGTGCGGCATGGGTCGTACCGGCCACTGGTTCGCCTATCAGGCGTATGACGTGCAGCCCGATGCCCTCTCGCTGGCGAAGGCGCTGGCCAACGGCCTACCGATGGGCGCCATTGCCGCGAAGCCATTTTTGTCGGAGGTGTTTCAACCGGGCAGCCATGCGACGACCTTCGGAGGTACCCCATTGGTCTGTGCCGCCGCCCTGGCGGTCTTTCATGCGATGGAGCAGGATCACATCATCGAGAATGTGCGTATCGCTGGCGCGTGGTTTGAGGTGGAACTGAAGAAAATCGCCTCGCATTTTGATTTTATCGAAGGAGTTCGGGGGCGTGGCCTGATGCTGGGGTTGGCGCTGAACAGGTCTGCCAAACCGTTGCTCGGTCTGCTGGAAAAACACGGACTGCTGGCGTTGAACGCGGGCGAAAACGTGGTCCGTTTTCTGCCGCCATTGATTGTGACGGAGAGCGATGTGAGCGAGGCTTGTAAGATCATTCGCAAGGCCTGCACCGAACTCGCCGCATGGTAAAGTGGCCGATTGATTTTGAGTCCGCGCCGGGGAGCAGCGGAATAATGGAATAAACAGAATGCGAAAGCGGAAGCGAGGAATAGAACATGAAAGTGGTATTGGCATATTCGGGAGGTCTGGATACCTCCGTGATTCTGAAGTGGTTGATCGAGACGTATCAGGCGGAAGTGATTGCTTTCGCGGCGGATGTCGGCCAGCAGGAGGAACTGGACGGGCTCGACGCGAAGGCAAAGGCCACCGGCGCTTCCAAGGTGTATATCGACGATCTGCGCGAGGAGTTTGCCCGCGACTTTGTGTATCCCATGGCCCGTGCCGGTGCGATTTACGAATCGGGGTACATGCTGGGCACCTCCATTGCGCGCCCGCTCATCGCCAAGCGCATGATTGAAATCGCCCGTGAAAACGGAGCCGATGCCATCGCGCACGGTGCCACTGGAAAGGGTAACGACCAGATTCGCTTCGAACTGACCGCCTACGCCATGCAGCCCGACATCAAGATCATTGCGCCTTGGCGAAACACGGATGGCAAGTGGACGTTCAATTCGCGCACCTCGATGATGGACTACGCACAGAAGCACCACATCCCGATCGATGTCAGCGCGAAAAAGCCCTACAGCATGGACCGCAATCTGCTGCATATCAGCTACGAGGGCGGCATCCTGGAGGACCCATGGAACGAGCCGCCCGCCGATATGTTCAAGCTCACCGTGGACCCGCGCAACGCGCCCGACGAAGGCGAAGAAGTGACCGTGGATTTTGTGAAGGGCGATGCGGTGGCCGTGAATGGCCAAGCGCTTAGTCCGCTCGGTGTGATGGAAACGCTAAACCTCATCGCGGGACGCCACGGAGTGGGGCGTTTTGACATTGTGGAAAACCGGTACGTCGGCATGAAGAGTCGCGGCGTGTATGAAACACCGGGCGGCACGGTGCTGTACCGTGCGCGCGAGGCGGTGGAACAGCTCGCGATGGACCGCGAAACGCTGCATCTGCGCGATAGTCTGATTCCGCAGTATGCGAGCATGGTCTACAACGGATTCTGGTTTGCGCCGGAGCGCGAGATGCTCCAGACGGCGATGGATCAGGCGGCCGCCTGCGTGACGGGTACGGCCCGTGTGAAGCTCTACAAGGGAAGCTGCTTCGTGGTCGGACGTAAATCTGAAAACTCGCTCTACGATCCGCACCTGGCGACCTTCGAGGCCGATCAGGTGTACGATCAGTCAGACGCCACGGGCTTCATCAAGCTCAATGCCCTTCGCCTGCGCATGCGAGCGCGGCTTCGGCAAGAGTAAGTCTGCCCGCCGCCGAATGTCGGTCGCAGTGCATGAAATAACACGTCTCGGAGGGAAAGGAACGGCGACGAAAAGAGCAAAAGGGACCTTCTGGATGCGTTTTTCGATTCTGCTGCTGGCCGGGGTGTTCGGCGTGTTGGTGTATTGGTCGGCCGCGTTTTTGCTGGACGACATCCGGGTGTTCCGGCTGCCGGACCGCGAGGCTTTTTCCTAGCAGCGGATAGATTCATCGCTTTAGCAAAATCTGGAGAAGTTGGAGTCGAGACGGGAGGACCTGGATCACAGGCAGCATCTGATCGGACAGCAGCGTGAATTCATCAAGGATTCGTCGCGGGCGTTGAAGATAACGGTAGACAATTTGTTTGCTCTGAAAGACCGAAGTCAGCAATTGATTTCGGAGACACAATTTGAGCAGGTACTCGCCACGCTTGATCGGATCATCACCATACAGGATGATCTATTTTTCGGCGGCCATCGCCGTCTACATCAAGACGGCGCTGATGGGAAACAGGGAGAACTGCCAGGCGGAAGCGCCATATACCTGTCCCGCCTGCGGGACGGCTCTCTACGAAACGTGTTCGGCGTGCGGCACCGTTTGTCATAGCTTGCTGCCGAACTGTTGGCATTGCGGGAATAAGAGAACCATAACGGGCGACGCCTACTAGTAATCCGACGGGCTTTGGCCCGCCAGGCTGCTAGTGAACAACAGCGGGTACGCGGTTATGTTTTGACCTAATTCCACTAACAATCCGTCGGACGTGGAGTGCTGAAATACCCATGCTGGAGGGCGTCGGGCCCCGACGCCTTGGGTGCGAGAAGTCACTCTGGCGTAGGGATGTTTTGACGGTTGAGGCGCGCGAGCCGCACACCGTCCAACGGTAGAAAAGAATGCAGCCGCCGCTACGAGGTGGTTCAAGTAGCGTGGACTTCCAGTCCGCGATTTTTCAGCCTGTCATTTCAAGAAATGGAAAACCCATGCACCTGTGTTTCACCCTCATAAAAACGGAGCGAAAAGGCGTTATTTACTATTTAAGGGCTGACCCTGGTCCCCCGCGTGACTTTGTGTATCCCATGGCCCGCGCCGGCGCGATTTACGAATCGGGGTACATGCTGGGCACCTCCATTGCGCGCCCGCTCATCGCCAAGCGCATGATTGAAATCGCCCGTGAAAACGGAGCCGATGCCATCGCGCACGGTGCCACTGGAAAGGGTAACGACCAGATTCGTTTCGAACTGACCGCCTATGCCATGCAGCCCGATATCAAGGTCATTGCGCCCTGGCGCAACACGGATGGCAAGTGGACCTTCAATTCGCGCACCTCGATGATGGACTACGCACAGAAGCACAACATACCGATCGATGTCAGCGCGAAAAAACCCTACAGCATGGACCGCAATCTGCTGCACATCAGCTACGAGGGCGGCATCCTTGAAGATCCGTGGAACGAGCCGCCCGCCGACATGTTCAAGCTCACCGTGGACCCGCGCAACGCGCCCGACGAAGGCGAAGAAGTAACCGTGGATTTTGTGAAGGGCGATGCCGTGGCCGTGAATGGGCAGGCGCTTAGTCCGCTCGGTGTGATGGAAACGCTGAACCTCATCGCGGGACGCCACGGAGTGGGGCGTTTTGACATTGTGGAAAACCGGT
>CAZBEO010000028.1:0-11889 GCA_964490935.1 uncultured Verrucomicrobiota bacterium | reverse complement strand
GACGTAAATCTGAAAACTCGCTCTACGATCCGCACCTGGCGACCTTCGAGGCCGACCAGGTGTACGATCAGTCAGACGCCACGGGCTTCATCAAGCTCAACGCGCTTCGCCTGCGCATGCGAGCGCGGCTGAAGCAGGGCTGAACCCGAACCGCACCGGGATGATTTCGCGTGGCCGGTGGGTGATGGGCTTTGACGCGAAAGGCACGCGAGCCGCGTGCCGTCCAGTGAGAGAGAATGCTGGAGGGCGTCGGGCTCCGACGCCTTGGGTGCGAGAAACAACACGTCTTGGCGGGAAAGGAACGGCGATGAAAAGAGCAAAAGGGACCTTCTGGATGCGTTTTTCGATTCTGCTGCTGGCCGGGGTGTTCGGCGTGTTGGTGTATTGGTCGGCCGCGTTTTTGCTGGACGACATCCGGGTGTTCCGGCTGCCGGACCGCGAGGCTTTTTCCTAGCAGCGGATAGATTCATCGCTTTAGCAAAATCTGGAGAAGTTGGAGTCGAGACGGGAGGACCTGGATCACAGGCAGCATCTGATCGGACAGCAGCGTGAATTCATCAAGGATTCGTCGTCGGCGCTGAAGATAACGGTAGACAACTTGTTTGCGCTGAAAGACCGAAGTCAGCAATTGATTTCGGAGTCTCAATTTGAGCAGGTACTCGCCACGCTTGATCGGATCATCACCATACAGGATGAATTCAGGGCGACGGCGGAGCGTTATCTTGCCAGCACCACCGAGCGTTTCGAACTGACCAAGCAGATCGCGGCGCTGAAAAAACAGATGGAAGAGCAGAAACAGGACGTGCAGAAGCAGTTTGCAGAAGTCATACATCGACACCGCGTCCGGACCACGATGGTCAAGTTGGCTTTCCTGCTCCCCCTGATGATTGGATGCTCGATTCTGCTGGTCCGGAAAAGAAGCAGCATCTACCGGATGATCTATTTTTCGGCGGCCATCGCCGTCTACATCAAAACGGGGTTGATTGTTCACGAACATTTTCCAAGCCGCTACTTTAAATATATCCTGACCATCGCCCTGTTGGCGCTGGTGGGTTGGGGTTTTACCTGGCTGATCCGGCGACTGGTGAGGCCGAAGATTGAAACTCTGTTGAAGCAATACCGAGAGGCCTATGAGCGGTTTCTCTGTCCCGTTTGCGAATATCCCATTCGCACGGGTCCGAGAGAATATTTGTATTGGACCCGGCGCACCGTACACAAGACGGCGCTGATGGGAAACAGGGAGAACTGCCAGGCGGAAGCGCCATATACCTGTCCCGCCTGCGGGACGGCACTCTATGAAACGTGTTCGGCGTGCGGTGCCGTTTGTCATAGCCTGCTGCCGAACTGTCGGCATTGCGGGAATAAGAGAACCATAACGGGCGACGCCTACTAGCACTCCGATGGGCTTTGGCTGGCCAGATTGCTAGTGAACAACAGCGGGTACGCGGTTATGTTTTGACCTAATTCCTCTAACACGTCCGTCGGTGTGGAGTGCTGAAAGACCCATGCTGGAGGGCGTCGGGCTCCGACGCCTTGGGTGCGAGGAGTCACTCTGGCGTAGAGATGTTTTGACGGTTGAGGCGCACGAGCCGCGCGCCGTCCAAGGGTAGGAAAAAATACAACCGCCGCTATAAGGTGGTTCAATCAAGTAGCGTGGACTTCCAGTCCGCGATCTTCTCAACCTGTCATTCTTTATTACTCTTCTCCTGCTGGAATCGCGGAGCTCACCGTCGCGCCCTTAAGGCGCGTACGCTTGAAGCGCATTGGGTCGCTATTCATAGTGACTCCACATGCGAATAACTTTGACCGTTTTGATGTCGTCAAGAATTTGATAAACAAGACGATGTTGAATGTTGATTCTGCGTGAGCATGCACCGCTTAAATCTCCGACAAGCTTTTCAAAAGGTGGGGGATTTTGATAGGGATCATTTTTCAAAACATCCAGCAATCTAATTGCCTGTTGTTTCAGCTCTGAGTGGGAAAGCTTTTTCGCATCTTTTAGGGCCTGCTTGGTATACACCATTCCCCAGCTCACCAAACGATCTCCTTGGAGCACTCTTCAGCGGGCGTTTTTAAGCCTTTGCGTATGGATTTTCGCATACCTGGTATTGAGGTAAGATACAGCGTTTCTTGAATTGATCGCCAGTCGTCATCTGCGATGAGAACCGCCGAATTTCGTTTGCCTACAATTTGGATCGGTGAGTGTGAAAAGGAAACATCATCAAGCAAGGTGTAAAGGTGCTTTCTTGCTTCGGTAGCGGTTATTGTAGTCATAAATTCTCCTCATCCATGTCGTGCGCTATAACGTACGTGTTCCGGTCGGATTTGTCCAGTTTTTTTAGCGAACACTTAGCGTTTTATCCTGAGTGACGCCGTCGATTACGTTAATTCTTCGCAGGATGTTATCGGCGGCATTCTGGATAAAACGTTGTTGAACGGAGCCGCGTCAATACCCTGTTTCCATGGGTTTTATACGGCTCTTTTTTAACAGGGGCAAGGGGGATGTTTGGTCAAAAGAGCGTTGTCTTGATCGCAGGGACGAGTAGAAGGGTCGGATGGCCGCCTGAAGAGGTGGTCTTGGCGGGTCGCAGTGTGGGTTTTTTTGAAGACGGAGCGGAGGGGTGCGTTGCGGCTGGGGGCTGACGCAAAAAAGAGGAGAAACAGGATTCTCTTAATTCTTAAGGGCTGGCCTTGGTCCCCCTCGATTACAGATTCAACACTAATCGAAGTCCTTCATCAATTTGGCGCATCGTCTGGGCATCGAGTGTCTTAATGCGTTCCTTCAGAAATAGTCTGTCAATAGCAGCAATCTGCGATACGTTTACAACCGAAGGTTTGGGTAAGCCAGAGGAGCGAGAGGCAATGCGAAGATTGCCTGGAGCCGAAGCGAGCTGAAGGTTCGATGTAATAGAAGCACAGATAACCGTCTTGATCGCACTCTGTGTAAATGGATCTGACTGGATCACTAAGACAGGCCGACGATAGCCGGGTTCCGAGCCTGCCGGATCGGGAAGAACTGCCCACCAAATATCGCCCCGCTGCATTACCACTCCTCTTTGGTCAATGAGAGCGACTGGAGTTGAGCGAATACTGGGTCAAGTGCTGAATCCTCATTCGCATAGACATTGTTTAGTCTTTTTGTCACGTCGTCTTCCCTGTGGTGGTGGATGTACTCATCGACGGCCACCGTAAACAAGGCACTACGCGACATCTTCCTGTGGTGAGCAAACCGCTCTGCTAGGCTGAACACGTCATCCGGTATTGATATTGCTGTTTTCATGATCCGATAGTATAACTGCGGTTATACCTCTGTCAAACGTTATCTTGATCGCAGGGACGAGTAGAAAGGTGGGATGGTCGCCTAAAGAGGTGGTCTTGGCGGGTCGCAGTGTGAGTTATTTTGAAGACGGCGCGGAGGGGTGAGTTGCGGCTGGGGGCTGTTGAAAAAAAATGGAAGAGAAACGGGATTCTCTTAATTCTGAAGGGCTGATCCTGAACACCTAAATCAAGTAGCGTGGACTTCCAGTCCGCGATCTTTTCAACCGGCCATTCCCAAAAATGGAAGACCCACGCACAGGTGTTTCACCCTCATAAAGACTGAACAAAAAGGCTTTATTTACTATTTAAGGGCTGACCCAGGCCCCCGCAGGGCTGACCCTGAACACCCCGGGGAGCGAGCTTCTACAAACCGCCCCGTGACTTTTTCAGCAGGATCTAATGTCTAGACGTGACCCCGCTGGCTCCGGACGGAGTGATTCATCCCCATCCGCATATCCCCGACTGTTCTTTCCGTACCGGGGTATTAGTCCCCTGCTCCACCCGTGAAGCGATAGAAGGCGGCATCGGCGTCGCCGATAACGTCTGTCTCAATCATTCCATTGGTCAGGTGCAGCGTGATGTTGGATGCCGGGATGGCCTGCCAGTTGATGAGATCGCTGCTCATTAGAAGGCCTATGCCAACGCGGAAACGGCCATTTTGAGCGTTTCGGTCAAGCACCAGCCCGCCCATCGCCATGCCATGCATTTGGTTGGTGGTAAACAGGCCATAGCTGTTGGGTGCGCCAGTAACATCGCCGCGCCCAAGCAAGCGGGCATCGCTCACGTCATTGGACGTCGCAAAACCAAGACCCGTCCGGTTGTTGCGCAACAAGACTACCAAATTCGACGAATTGGCCAGCGGATCAAAGCCCATCGTTTCAAGAGCATACGCTGTTCCATCGGGAACCCCATCACCAGACGAATCGGCCAACAATGGATTTGTTCCCAACTGGTATTCTCGAAGATTGGATAGCCCGTCATTGTCTGCATCCAGATCGGCATCGCCATCCCAATAGGGATTGAATCCATAAGTCAACTCCCAATCCGTGGGCATTCCGTCCGAATCGTGATCGGTTGGGTTGACGCCCTGCTGAATCACATATTCCACGCCCGAAATGATGATGCGACCAGTTCGGATTTCGCCGGTGTCATTAACGCTCACAGAGTACCGAAGCGTCCCGCTTCCAATCCCTGTATTTCCGCCCACCAGCATAATCCATGGCGCGGTCGCAATGGCCTCCCATACCGCGCTCAGTGGTGCGGTGATCGCCAACTCGCCCACTCCCGCATTGCTGCCGATTTCCACGGAGGATGGATTCGCCGTCAGGTCATAGCCTCGCTGGGAAATGAACACCGGATGACCAGCAATCTGCACGGATCCAATCCGGGATCGAGAATATTCGCCGTACGGATCGGCCACCACCATAACCGATCCGTTTCCGGTGCCGCTTGCTCCCAGCGCTATGGTCAGCCAAGAATTATCGCTTATTGACTGCCAGAATGCAGCTCCCTCCACACTCACGTCAACAAAGACCGACCCGCCATCCGGCGGAAGCACAATGTTGTTGGAGGAAACCACTGCCCAGCGGCCAGCCTGAACAACCTGGACCGTTTGCCCGGCAATCGTCACAATTCCGGTTCGTGTGTAAACCGTCCCATTTGCCGCAGCTTCCACACGAATGGTCGCTGGCCCGGCTCCGGAGGCGGGCGACAACAGCGAAAGCCAATTCGTCCCCAGCGTCGCCGTCCACCCCACATTTCCCCCAACGGTTAGATTGAACTCCGCTGTTCCACCATTAGCCGGAACATTCGATGATGCCGGTGAAACCGTGACTGGCAGGGGAGGTTGCACAAGCGTAAACTCTCGTAATATATGCTTCTGGCTGTTGTAAAGAGTACGAATTTCGGAGGGCGACAACTCTTCCGAATACGTCGCAAATTCATCTATGTGCATCGGTGAAGGATCAACGATTTCTTCGCGAACGGAATACGCCATGTTGTGCGTAGCACGAAACTCTTCTCCAAACCAGCTAAGGTTTTGGCCGTCTAGATTCGATGAAAATATGGCGGTGTTCCCTATCTCCTCTCCATCCAAGAACAGCTTGAGCGCCCCAGTGCCTGTCAACGACATCGCAATATGATGCCATAGCCAGGCAGAGGGCGTTGTGCTGAACGTGCTCTCGCCTAACACTTGGTAAAGAAGATTCGAGGTGACCCAACTGAACGAGCGCATTGCGTAAGACTGGTCGTTGAAATACTCATCAAGCGGGCATGAAACGAGTGCTTGCCCGATGATCCCGAGTCGTCCAAAAGCATCCAGCTTAATCGAGTAATAGTCCGGATTTCCGCCTGTTGTCCTCATTGCTGTATGCAAAAGCGTAGGATTGTAATCATACTCGTACCGGCATTGATGCGTGACACTTCCTGCTTTTGTACTTCTCATAACAGCCAGCGTTCGATCTGTCGCATTAGTGGTTTTGAACCAGAATGCAAGTGTTCGGAAGGTATTGCTGCCCAGGGCGAGCCGGTAGTCTGACCCGTTGTTGAGGTCAAGAGCTGATCCCGGGGTCCCATTGCGATCCGTGGTGGTTTTGAAGCGCAGGTTCTGATTGGTGCCATTCATGAGTTTGGCTTTTCCGAGGTCCATCTGATCTCGCAGGCTGCCTCGCATCATCAAGGCACGATTCGGCGTGATGTTTGTTCCGCTGCGTGAGACGAACATGGTGCTGGAAAAGGTTGTATCGGCATCCATCCACGGATCGCCTTGCCGGTAGTTTTCAATTTCGGCTGTTGTGAGTTTCCGGTTGTGAATCGAGAGCAAGTTCAGGTTGCCGATGTAATTGCCAGAAGTCGGCACTTCGGAGCCCCCGATGTTCAGATTCAAAAGATTGGCATTGGGGGGAAACACGGAGCTTGTGCGGGATTGCTGGAGCAAGCGGGCGGGCATTTCACCCTGAACGCAGGCATAAATTTCGATGTTTGTTGCACCACCTTGGGCCAGCACAAAATAATCTGAGCCTGCCGCTATATTGAGCGTTTCCATTGTATAGGTTTCATCGTCCGACCGCAGGTTCAGCTTATTGTTGCCATCCACCCAGATCGCAAAGGCGCGGGTGTCTTCCACATAATAGAGCAGGCGATGGGTCGCACCGTCGGAGTTGTGACGGAAGCGGATTCCAATGGCCCAGTCGTGCGTGTCTTTGATGCCATATCCCGTGAGTGTGGCTCGCTCTGTTCCCATGAAATCCGGATAATTATCCCCACCCTGGAGGACAATGTCCGTGCGGGCGTAATCCGCACGATTACTGAAAATATGCAATGCGCCACGAGAGAAATCGCACGAAGCAAAGTTAGGCGGGGGACCGTTGACAAGAATCGTTCCGACACGGTTACTTATCGTAGGATTCGCGGAGGCAATATAGTTTATGTTGCCGTTTCCAGAGCCGTTTGATCCGCTCGAAATGAGAATCCAAGATGTTTGACTTTGTGCATTCCACGGGGAGTCGGGTGTTGCGGAGACCGCAATATTGCCCAGCACACCGCTGGGAGCTGCCGTACTGATGGTGGGGATAATCTCCATGCTCGGCGTGCGCAATCCATCCTGTCTGATCGTGAATGTTGCGCTTCCAACCGAAACGGTACCCACACGAGCCGCATAGCTTGGATTTGAACCGATAGCGAGAGTAATGACAGAATCGCCGTAGCCGTTTCCGGCGTCCACCACGGTGATCCATCCGTTATTCGGCGTCACGGTCCATGACGTGCCGTGTAGTGCGGAAACGACAACCTGTATAATATCGCTGCTGTAGGCTTTGTTTGCGCTGGACGGGCTGATATTCACATCAGCTCCCGTTTGAGTCACCGTGAACGTCTTGGACCCGATGATCATCGTGCCGACGCGCGTCACCACACCCGCGTAGGGAGAAACGGTATAGGCGACGGTTCCATTTCCGATACCCGACGCCGTTTGAACGGCAATCCACGGCACGCTGGAGGTCGCGCTCCAGGAAGCTCCGGCCGCGACGGTGATAGAAACGCTTCCGCTTCCGCCTTCTTTGGCATAGGTGGCCGATGAAGGTGAAAGTATGGCGTCATACCCTGTTTGTGTCACGGTATGGACCAGCCCGGCAATGTGGATGGTATCCCGCCGCAAATCGGCCGAGAGGTTGGCGTTCACGACATAAACGCATGATTCGCCGGCATTGCCGTTGGTTCGTGGGGTGATGGTAAGCCAACTGGCCGCTGTCGAAGCCTCCCATGTACCCGACCCGGACGTTAGAACAGAACTCGCACCCCCTTCCTTGGCAAATGTGCGTGTCGGCGGGTCAATCGTCACCGCTGAAAAGCCCACACAAACAAACCCAAACCATACCAATCCCATCAATACGGACTTTTTCATGCGTTCTCCCTATTTAGTTTTAATACGTACCTGCAACTCGTGTTTGTAAATGCACAGAAAATCTTCGATTTGTGCAGGCGAAAGACGTCTCAACTCGTCGCAATCCCTAGGAATTTCGTCCATTGCCAAATGAGGCCTCCCTCTGACATTAAATCCCAGGGCTTTCGCGCCTTCAATGACCCCGGCATGCAAATAGATGACTTCGGGTGCCAGTTTCAGGGATGCGCCGATACGCAATGATGCGTCGTAAATATATAAATCGCCGCAGCCATAAATCGGACGCGCGATTCCGTCAATGGTGGATTGCAATTCGGCAAATGTTTTGGCGGCTTTTATTTTACGTTTTGCGGCACAAAACTTTATGCAACATTGCGCCTTGGCTGAGGCTTTTATTCTCCATTGGTGTGGGTGGACACGCATCTCATCATTTTTGTTTTTAAAACGAGCCTTTGCCGCATGCTCCAAGGCTATATCAAAAGACTGCAAGTGTTCGTAATACTCCAAAACTTCCCGCAAATTGCAACAGACCGTCTTTGGTCCACATTTTTTTCCAGCAGGATATTCATCCACCATTTGTTTTAGGGTCATTTTGCGAACTGCCTTTTTCTTTGTCTTGCTCATTTCTCCTCCTGAGCTTCGTGAGAAGAATCGGCAACTTCAGGGGCGGGAGTGGGCCTAAAACAGGAAAAGGGCGCAACCTCCACAAGTGTCGCATATCTCAAGTGAGGCCCGCCAAGGCCCTGAACGAAATACGGAAACCGGAAGGCGCGCCCCGAGGGGCGCGCCGATCACAGTTTCGTTTCGTTCAATAGAAATTGGCGGTTTCACTTGAAACGATTCTGCCACGACGCGATATTCAGATTTTTTGGTTATGCCGCTCTCATGGCCGAAATAACAGAACCACATGGGCAACAAACTGAGCGGAGTTTACCCCCATTATCGTTGCAGGTATAGAAAAAAGTCCGCGTGATTTATCATCGCTAGGCTGTAAAGTTAAAGGGGGACCAGAGAGGGGATCAGGGCCGCTAGGGGATCAGGGTCGTACCTTAAGAATGACAAAAAAGAGTGATAAGCCTTCGGAGTCAGGCTGTAATTCTTCACTTTAACCGCCCTATATCCTGATCGGCTCGGCCGGAGGCATTCGCCCTACCGTCCGAAAATAATGGGGGGGGGTCAGGGATAGGCGACGATGCGGAAGTTGGCGGCGGGGGTGTCGGTGGGTAGGGTGACGGTGAGGAACCCATTTCCGGTGAGATTGGTGAAGGGGGGTAGGTCGTTCCAGGCGGTGAAGTTCGGGGCGGCAAGTTGGACGGAGTAATAGAGGTCGGGTTCGGTGGGCCAGGTGATTTGAAGGAGTTCGTTGGAGCGGGCCAGGATGATTTCCGGGCGCTCCAGGACGATGAGTGTGCCGGTGGCGGAACCTTGGTAGAGTGGGTTGTCGAGGGTGCCTGCGATGGCGTAGCGTCCGGGGGCGATGGGGGGAAGGGGTGCGCCGTCGTAGGTGATTTCCACGGTCTGGGCTTCGGCTTGCGCGGTCACGATGCGGGGGGTGCCGTCGTAGGCTTGGAAGAGGTGGAGCAGGTTGACGGACAGGTCGGCCTTGGCGGCGGTGATCCAGGCCCAGGATTCGGTTTCGATCCAATTGCGGTCCTCCAAAACAAAGGCGCATACAATGGCATCCCCGGCGGCTAGAAATACGAGGTTGGTTTCATCGTCGATGTGGACGATGTGATCGGGTTCTGCATAGAATAGGCAGGGGCGACCGGAGAGGGTGGTGGCGGCCAGGGCGATGCGCCCGGTGGCGATGACCTCTTCGGGCGGATCGAAGGTGATGACATCGTCGGCCATCAGGATGGTGAATTCGCCGATGTAGCCGCCCTGCTGCGGGGGCGGGTTGGTGATGAGTGCGACGAGTTCGTAGTCGCCTGCATCGGTGGGTGGAGTGGTGGAGCCGGAGTAGGTGATGATTAGGTCGTTGGAGGTGATGCCGTCGGGGAAGAGGAAGGTGGCGGGATGCGGGGTGCCGTCGTAGATGAAGATGTCGTCGTCGATTTCGATGTAGAGTGGGTTCTCGAAGACGTAGAAGGTGTTGGTGACGGTTGGCGCGGGCAGCCAGTTGCTGTTGCCGGGATGGGAGGCGGTGATAGATACGCGCCCGGTGTTACTGAAGGCGGCATAGAGGAGGCCTTCATTGGTGTAGATGGAGGCGGGGCCTTCGATCACGGTGAATTCGGCGGGGAAGGAGGCGGTGGTTCCGGCGATGAGTTCGGGGGTGTTGGTTCGGGCGCATAGGCCGGGGTTCTCGAAGAACATGAGTTGCGTGCCCTGGGTGATGGTGAGCAGACCGGTGGAGGTGCCGCTCCAGCAGGGATCGGTGACGGAGGCGGAGACGGCATAGCTGCCCACGTTGACGGGCGGTGTCGGGGTGCCGTCGTAGGTGATTTCTACATCGAGGTCGTCGGGGGTGGTGAGTGCGATGGGTTCGACCGGATTGCCGTCGTACTGTTGCGTGAGAAACATCAGGGTAATTTCGGCGGTGGCGCGGGTGACTTGTACGGTGACGGCGGTGCAGGCGTCGCGGTAATTTTCATTGCCGGTCACGCAGGCCGTGAGTACGCAGGTTCCCTGATTGGTAAAGAAGAGTGTGGCGTCCAGGATGATTCCCGGCCCTTCGAGGAGGCCGAAGGAGGGGGTTTGGCCGGAGGTGGAAGAGGCGGTGAGTGGCAGGGCGGAGGTGGCGACGGCATCGGCGGGCAGGTTGAAGAGGACGGTTTGAGGGGCACGATCGACGGCGAGATAATTGGTGGCGCTGCCGGCCCAGCCCGGTTCGATGATGGTGGCGGTCACTTCGTAATAGCCGGCGTTGGATGGGGCGTTTGTTTCTCCTTCGTAGAGCAGAAGGGTGGTGAGCCCGGCGGGTTCGGTGGTGACGGTGACCGCACAAGGGGCCCCGTTGTAGATTTGGTCGAGGGAGTTGGTGTTGAACCATAGTGCGGCGGTATCCGCACGCACCTGCGCGGCGGCTGCCAGAGCGCAGAGGAGCGTGAGCGGGATCAGGAGGCGTGTTCTGGTTTGCATGGCGCAGTGCTCCAAGTCGGTTTATTCAATGATGAGTTTAAAAAATTTCATGTCTTGCTCGGCGGTTAGATAGAGGGTGGCGAGGCGTCCGCGACCGGTGAAGGGGGCGGATTCGGGGGCGGATTCCGGGGCACTGGACCAGGGGGTGGGTGTCCAGGTGAACTGCCCATCGGCATCGGTTCCGTTGCATCCATATACCCGATAGGCAATGCCTTCGACGGCGAAAAATTCAAACGCGAGGGTTCCCTGGGTTGGGCGGAATTGGGCGACTTGCAGGAAGTCGGCGGCCCAAGTGGCGTCGGTTCCGGAGCGGAATTCGTCGGCATTGGAGAGGCCATCGCCGTCGAAATCGTCGTTGGGGAGGATTTGTTCAATGGAGGAGAATTGGCCTTGCGATGCGGCGAGGATGTGTTGGCGGAAGGCATCGGTCAGGCCGTTTCCGAGGGAATCGCATCCGGCGCTGAGATCGAGTCGTTTTGAAGCGCCGGTGCGCCCGACGGGTGGGATGGGGCCAACCGGATAGAGGGTGGTTTCGCGGAGGTGGGCGTCGAGCAGGGCGAAGGTGACGGTTGCGCCGGTTTGAAGGGCGTAGTCACGATAGGGGGTGGCGTCGCTATCGAGCGGGATTTCGGCCAGGTAGTTGCATCCGGCCACGGCGGTGCGGTCGATCGGTGCGCGTGCGATGATGCGCGTGCCGGAACGTACAAGGAGCGTGGCACCTTCCTCCGCCGGAAAGGGGAGGCCGAGTTCCGTGGTGATTTGCCCGTAGTAGTTGAAAGAAGGCTGAGGGGAAGCAAGGGCGGGAAATGAAAAATTAAGAATGAAGAATGAAAAAAGAGGAATGAGAAATGAAAAATTAAAAATGAAGAATGAAGAACGGAGAGTGTGAAATGAAGAATTAAAAATGAAGAATGAAGAACGGAGAGTGGGAAATGAAGAATTAAAAATGAAGAATGAAGAACGGAGAGTGGGAAATGAAGAACGGAGAGTGGGAAATGAAGAATGAAGAATGAAAAATGGGGAATGGCGGTTCATTGTTTGCGGTTCCCCCCAAAATCCGGCCACCCCTTAAGAGAGAGTTTGCATCCGAAATA
>CAZBEO010000027.1:22489-41270 GCA_964490935.1 uncultured Verrucomicrobiota bacterium | reverse complement strand
TCTCTTTGAACGAAACACCAATGGAACCAACGCCTGGGGACAAGTGGCAAAAATAGTTGCATCGGATGCTGTTCCCTTTGCTCTGTTTGGACATTCCGTGGCTCTACAGGGTGATCTGGCTCTCATCGGCAGCTATCATGACGGTGAACTTGGCAATGCTGCAGGGGCGGCCTACCTATTCAGGCGAAATGAAGGTGGAACCAATGCGTGGGGACAAGTAAAGAAATTCCGTGGCGCGGACACCTCGGCGAACGACCACTTCGGCTCATCGGTTGCTTTGTGGGGCGATTGTGCGCTCATTGGAGCAGACAACGCCGCAACAAACTGTGGCGCGGCCTACCTCTTTGAGCGTAACGCAGAGGGAACCAATGCCTGGGGAGAAGTCACCAAACTGACTGCCTCGGACGGAGCATCGGGCGACTTGTTTGGTACGGATGTTGGCCTAGCAGGCGATGTAGCCCTCGTGGGGGCCAGCAAACAGGACGCATCGGCAACAGATGCAGGGGCGGCCTATCTCTTTGAACGCATGATCGATGGAACCAATGCCTGGGGGCAAGTCGCAAAACTTCTTGCATCGGATCCCCAACAGAATGACCAATTTGGCATTTCGGTTGCGGTCGCGGGCGATGTCGCTCTGGCAGGAGCCGTTGGTGAAGATAGCAGCGCCACCAATGCTGGTGCTGCTTATATTTTTGAACGCGACATCGGAGGCACCAACGCATGGGGTCTAGTGCAAAAAATTATGCCTGCCGATGCAACCGGTGATGACCAGTTTGGTCTCGATGTCAGCCTTTCAGGCGACATGGCCGTTGTCGGGGCTATGGGCAACAACTCTACGGGACTTTATGCAGGCGCATCTTATGTGTACCAACGAAACGCAACCGGAACCAACGCATGGGGATTGGCTCAAAAACTGATGCCGCTAACTGCGTCAAGCAACCTCTTTTTCGGTCGTTCCGTAGCGGCTTACGGGAATACGCTGCTGATAGGGATAGCCCCGAGCAATGCACAAAACTTGGCCCAGATCCATGAAGCTTTTGTCGACTTGAGCAGCGGCGAGATTGTCATTCTAGGCACCAACGGCGAAGCAATCGTAAATGGCGGGGGCCCACTCTATGCAACAGGCGCCCGCTTTACCAATACTAGTCCAACAGCGGTGAGCACCAATATCTTCACCATCACGAATGCCGACTTCACCACCCTGTATATCACCTCGGTCACCACGTCAGGCCAACAGGCGGCCTATTTTTCTCTGGTGGATTTCCCCAGCAGCGTGGCACCGAACAGCGAAACCAATTTCTCTGTCATTTTTGCGCCATCGGGTACGACCCAGTGGTACAACGCCATGTTCACCTTCACTAATTCTTCTGAACATCCGGTATTCGACATGCGCGTTTACGGTCAGACAGAAGAACCCAAGCCAATCATGGGCCTTTCTCCCAACTCCTTGACGTATACCTGCACCTACGCCTCAGTCGGCACATCTTCCCAATCGTTTGTACTGACCAACTCAGGCGGCGCCGCCTTCACGTTCAGCAATCAGGTCAGCTACGGGCAGGCGGAATCATCCTGGCTGACGATCACCACCACCACCGGCCTGGTCGAAGCACTCTCCGCACACACCATAACGGCATCGGTCGCGGTAGCTGGACTCGATGTTGGAACCTACTGGGCCACCAATACCATTCGTTCAGTTGAGGCCACCAACGGCCCTATGAGACTTTCCATACAGGTGGATGTGGTTAAGGCCGACCAAGCCATCAGCTTCCCAATTATTTCTGATCAGATAACCACCAACCTGCTGCAACTGACGGCAACCGCCGATTCAGGATTGCCGGTGACTTTCAGCGTCGTCTCCGGCCCAGCCACCCTCACCAACCAAACCCAAGCCCTCTTCTCCGCGACAGGACGTGTCGTCATCGCCGCTTCCCAGACCGGCAACACCAACTGGAACGCGGCTCCACCAACCAACAGAGCCTTCGAGATAACCAAAGCCCAGGGCACTGTGCTGCTGACCGCCTTGCAACAGAACTACAACGGCAATCCAAAAAGCATCACCACCGCCAGCCAACCCAGCGGGCTTGCTATAACCGTGACGTACAACGGGTCCACCACTCCGCCCACACTGGTCGGAACCTACGCCGTTACCGGAACCATCGCGAACGCCTTGTATGAGGGACAACAACAGGGCACCCTGACCATCTCCAAAGGCAATCAGTCCATCAATTTCCCCAACCCGGGAACACAACCCAGCATCCATTCCCGCGTACAGCTCAGTGCAACTGCCAGCTCGGGACTTCCGGTTGTCTTCAGCGTGGTCTCCGGCGCCGCCACCCTGACCAACGGCACCAACTTGTCCTTCACCGCCGGCGGTCGGATCAACGTGGCCGCCCAGCAGAATGGAAACACCCAGTGGAATGCCGCATTGCAAGTGGTCAACAGCTTTATCGTGAAACGCATACCCCTGGACTTTGACGCGGATGGAAGATCGGACATCGGGTGCCTTCATGCCGCGTCTAAAAATGCGTACTTCTATGGCGGCGTACGGGGCTTCTGGTCCGATACCTTTGGCGATGCCAACAGCTATCCCATCTCCGGATATTTCGATTCCGACAACCGCTGCGATTACGGGACCTTCTATCCCACAACAGGCCGCTGGGAAATTCATAGAGGCCAGGGCGAAATATACGTCACGCACTTCGGCTACACCGGCACCATGCCCATTACCGGCGACTTCGACGGCGACGGCATCACCGACTTCGGATGCTATTATCCCCCCGGAGGAAACTGGTACATCTATAAAAGCACCGAAGGCTTCTGGACCAATACATTCGGTTATGCAGGAACAGTTCCCGTTACCGGTGATTTCGACGGCGACGGAACCGATGACTTTGGATGCTACTTCCCCCCCGGCGGCAACTGGTACATCTATAAAAGTACCGAGGGCTTCTGGACCACCGCCTTCGGCTACGACGGCACCAAGCCGGTCACCGGTGATTTCGACGGCGACGGCATCACCGACTTCGGATGCTACTATCCCCCCGGAGGAAACTGGTATATCTATGGCAGTCGGCGCGGGTTCTGGTCCAATGCCTTCGGCTATGAAGGCACCCTGCCCATCACGGGCGACTACGATGGCGACGGAACAGAAGACTTTGGATGCTACTTCCCCCCCGGTGGAAATTGGTACATCTATAAAAGTACCGAAGGATTCTGGACCAACAACTTCGGCTATACCGGCACCGTCCCGTTCCCACCCTAACTCAAACCGTTCCGACTAAATACATGCGTCCGGTGGATGACCCCGTCCGGGGCTCGGAGTAGCCGGGCGAGCGCTGGAGGTTTAATTGCTCATTTGGATGCGATAGAATAGCTGCTCATGTTCCAACGGCATGGACACGGAACAATTCGTCGTGGGGAATGCCGCTATGGCGTCCACGGTCTGCATAACCTGCCAACTGTTTTGCAGCAGGTTCGTGGAGGCTAAGATGTCATAACTCTTCCGGTTCAACCCCTGCCATTTCAATATGACGGAGTTCTGATTATATTCTGCGACGGACTTAAATACACTCGTCGGATCTCGCGGATTGGTTCCTGCAAGATATTCACCCACTTCGTCAGCACCATCGCCATCAGCGTCCTGATGCCCATCGGGCACTCTTGGATTCATTCCATGCAAAACCTCCCACTCGTTGGGTAGCCCATCGCCATCCATATCAGGATCGGCATAATCATTGATGCCGTCGCCGTCCAGGTCGCCCGGGACTATTTCGATATATTCTGCGGCACCCAATATATTACCATCGCCATTACCTGCCGGAACCTGCGCATCAGGATATAAAGCACCGCCATCATCCGTTCCGTAGGGTGCCGCTGCAACAAACAAACTGTTTGTGAAACCGGCACCGAAAATAGACGCCAAATCAATGACTCCTTCAAGCACGCCACCATTTTGATAATAGACGGCGGAGCGCGCCGTAAAGAGATTCGTAATCATCGTGCGGGACTCATCAAACCAGCCGCAAAAATCGCTGTCGTTTTCGTCGGCAAGATACACCTTCCACTGACTTACCAGCCCGCTTTTCTTCCACGGCGCAGCCACGGCCTGATCCGGCGAACTGCAAACAAAAATAAAGTGATCGTTTCCTTCACCAGCGTCCTGCGTGGCCACATACAAATAACGCCCGTCAAAGCGCCAGTATAGATCAAGACCGTGCGAGCCTAACAAGGTGGCATTGTAATCTTTTCTTCCATCCATCTGATACGTTCGAATATCCGTAGGCTTCTGTGTATCGCCCGGATTGGATGGGTCCGATTCCCCGCCATCCACCACCCCATTCCCGTTCAAATCCTCCTCGCCATCGAGCAACCGATCCTTGTCGCTGTCGGCATTCGTCGGGGAGGATATAGCCGAGGTCAATTCTTGCCAATCGGGCAGACCATCCGCATCGAAGTCGGCGGCACGCTCAGGAAAACACAGCTCCGCGATGACCGGATAATGATCGGAAGGATATTGTGTCCGGCTTCCAGTCCATTGCGAATCGGTGACAATTTCCGTGCTCACGGCCTGAAAACCACCCCGGTGCAGAATCCAGTCAATTCGATTGTTTTCGCTGATCGTTCCACCACTGAATCCATGTATCGTACCTGAATCGGTCCAGGAGGCATGGGTTTGATACCAAGAATCCTGAAAATCACCCCTGACACCACGGTATTCATAGCTGCCGGTTAAGAACTTCCAGTCGTCATTGTTTTGTGAACTGTTGAAATCGCCAACCACGATAGCCAGAGGACTGGACGGCATACGATCCCAGCGCGCCGCGGCATCGTCACGAATCAGCCAGGCACTGTTGATTTGCGGGTTATTGTTGAAATCAAAGTGCGTGGTGTAGAACAAAAACGTCTGCCCGGTTGGAAGAAACTGGAATTTCCCCCACAGCACAAGTCGCGGAAATCCCAGGCCCATATCGTTGAAATACAAATACGGATTAAAGTTTGTGCCCGGAACATTATTCCAATAACCCCCACCGGGACTGGTACCCAGCGAGATCAGTCCGGAGTCCAACAGCGCCAGGCTGTTGGTGTTGAAGGCGAATGCCGCATGCTCCAGACTGCTTCCCCCGCTGGGCAGCCCCCTCTGCCAGGCATACCAGCCCGGAAGCTGTGCCGCCATGTAATCAAGCTGCACGGCCTCACCCTCTTGAAAACCAACGAGGTCCGGCAATCGGGTATTCAAAATCTGACAGACCACGCTGCGTCGGTCGGGATTCTGACCGGAATTCTCCCAGTTATTATCGCCATCGGATGCAGACGCATAACGCAGATTAAAGGTCATCACCTTCAGGCTGTTCGTGGCCGCGCTAACGGAAAAACAAGTCCACACAGAATAGATTGAACAGATCAGCAACAGATGTTTCAGCATTAAATCCAGTCTCCGATGAAATCACAGTAAAAACGATGCACAAATTTACCCTGGTACGCTGCGAGCGTAAAACCGTTCATGTAACAAACTACACGGGGTTTCCAAACTAAAAGAAAACTGCCCGTGTATTTCACACGGGCAGAAAACGCTTTGCACTCATCGGAAACTGTTTCATAACAGCTCCCAATACTCTTCGCACATGGTCTTTTATATCACCTTCAAATGCCTTTTATCCTGTTTCACCTGGGACTTTTTGTCCGTTTTTTCCTGTTTCTGTTTTGCACTTTTCTGCTTGTCTTTTTTTCCGCCTTTGTCACCCATGTTGCTACTCCTACTGTTGCCGCATCCAGTTTCATACCTCACTCAAAGCGGTATACTGTACCGCAGAACCTGTGCTTTCAACATATCTGTTCCACTCGATTCTGCCAAGGACAAACCCGCGCATTCGCTGTTGTCGAGAAATCAACTTGACGGAGCGAAGGCGTCGGGTATATTTGAGGTATGAAAATCAAGACATCTATCACACTTGAACAGGACCTGCTCGCAGCAATAGATCAACAGGCTTGCGAATATGGAAGCCGCTCTGGCTTTCTTGAGACTGCTGCACGACGTCTACTTGATAGGCTGTTGAAAGAACAAGCCGAACTTCGTGACTTGGATATCCTAAACCGGCGAGCTGATGCCCTAAATCAAGAGGCGGCAGGCGTGCTTGAGTATCAGGAGCCTTTGTGAGGCGGGGTGAACTCTACCGTGTAACTCGCCCTTCTGGAGATGACCCAAGGCGGTATAGGGTTTTCGTTATCGTGGGGCGACAGATTGTACTTGATTCTCGTTTTTCGACCATTATTTGCGCACCGGTATATACAACAAATGATGGTTTATCAACTCAAGTCCCTGTTGGCGTTGACGAGGGCTTGAAACACTCTAGCAGTATTCACTGCGACGAACTTATCAGCATCCTGAAATCGAAACTAACCAATTATGCTGGCACCGTTTCATCACGCAAGTTACAGATGTTAGACAAAGCATTGAAAACGGCACTCAGCCTCGAAAACTGAAGGCCCAATATAAAATAAGGTACGAAGGATGCAGCGATGCGGGATAAACGATTTATTGCGGTTCACCGGGGAGGTCCGCTTGACTTGAAGCGGCATCGGCTCTTGGCAACTTGGGCCGCAGATTGTGCCGAGCATGTGCTGCCTCTTTTCGAAAGGAACGGGTCCGATGATCGCCCGCGAAAAGCGATCGAAGTCATTCGTGCGTGGGTTGCAGGAGAACTTCCTGTTGGTGCCGCACAGAAGGCGGCAGGTGCAGCTCATGCCGCAGCTCGTGAAGCAAAGGGTGCTGCGGCCATGGCGGCTGCACGTTCCGCCGGGCATGCCGCAGCAACAGCCCACTTCGCAGATCATTCCCTGGTAGCGGCGCAGTACGCCCTCCGGGCCATCGAAGCAACCTCTGCTCCTTCCAACGATGAACATGCCTGGCAGATGGCCCGCCTGCCCGAGCCGGTGCGCGACTTGCAAACGAACGTTTGCATGCAGCAATCCGTCCTGTGTCCCGGAGTGCGCGGCACCTCTCAGCGTTGCCCATCACTTCGGCAAGTAGGTGCCCAACGACCGACGGATTGCTAGGTCCAATCCCGCTCATCGAGTCCTTGGGCGAGTTTTTGAAAGAATTCCGGGATGCCGGTGTCGAACGACAGTCTTTTGCGCGTGAAGGGGTGGTCAAACGCGAGTGTTTTGGCGTGCAGGGCCATTCTGCCTCGGGAGGTGTGGCCCCCATATTTCGCATCATTGACCACCGGGCACCCGTTTTCCGCCAAATGTACCCTGATTTGATTTTTTCGACCCGTTACCAAGTGAATTTTCAGTACACTCATGGTCCGCGTCTCTTTGATCACCGTATAATGTGTCTCGGCGAGCTTCCCCACGCCCGGATCATCCACGGAATGGACGAATTGGTCGTCATTTTCGGACAAACGGCTCGAAAAAACCCCTTTTTTATCCCGAAAATGACCAAAAACCACCGCCAAGTAGTATTTTTCGGTATTTTTCCAGTTGTCCTTCAATTTTTTCTGATTTTCGAAGTTTTTTGCAAAAATAAGCAGTCCGGAGGTGTCCCGATCGAGTCGGTGAACGACAAAAACCCGATTTCTGGACGCTTGGACGCCTTTTTTGAGGTATTGCGTTAGAACGCGCTCGGCGGTTTGGCGTTCATCCCGATGAAAACTCATGGTGAGGAATCCCGGCATTTTATCGACCACCAGGATGTCCCGATCCTCATGCAAGAGTTCCACCCCCCGCGGACGATGCCGCCGGGGGACTTTTGGTTTTCCTTCTGTTATGGCCATAGTACCTTTCAGGAGCTGGACGCGCGATGGACGGACACGAGGTCATTGCCATAATGCGCGCCTTTATCCCGGAAAAAAAGGCTCTTCTGGCTTTTTCGTGAGGTTGTATGAAAGAGAAGAGAACCGCTAATGGACGGCGTTCATTCGCGGTTCTAAAAACTGAATCAGTGCCTCGTTCGCAATCTGATCATACCCAACCATCACAAAGAATCCGTCGCCGTACGTGAGGTCCCAAGGGGCCAGTTCTTCGTCGGGAATGACCGGTCAATTTGAACAGCTTCTTTTCGATGACCTGCTCTTTCACGGAGCAAGAATAGTGATCCGAACGCTGCATTCGATGATCCCCTCTGCGATGGCGTGGCGGGTCAGACCTGCCGTGTCGTGGATATTGAGCTTCTCCATGAGGTTTTGCCGGTGTTTTTCAACCGTTTTGATACTGATCCCCAGTTCCGCCGCCGTTTCCTTGTTGGCTTTTCCTTCGGCAATCAGTTGGAGCACCTCCACCTCGCGGGAACTGAGAGGGACGGATCCTTTGGTGTGCGGGGTTCCCCGCTCGCGCTGTCGCTGTTCTCGCGTATGGATGCGCCGGGCAATGCTGGGGCTGAAGAAAAGCTTCCCCTCATACACTTCCTGAATCGCTTTGGGCAGCACTTCGCCGGATGATTGTTTAATCAGGTACCCCGATGCCCCCCAGGCGATCACCTGTTCCACGTAGGCGTCCTCACTGTGTGCAGAGAGAATGAGTATTTTGGTTTCCGGGAGTGCCTGGAGAATCCCTCCAGTCCGTTGAGTAGGGGCATGGCGATATCCATCACGATCACGTCGGGATGAAGCTCTTTGGCCAACTCCACCGCCTGACGTCCGGTTTTTGCTTCACCGATCACTGCGATCCCGGTCTGCGTTTGCAAGAGCAGACGCAACCCCTCGCGTACGATGGCGTGATCTTCGGCCAGCAGAACGGTAATAGGACTTTGATTCCGAATCATTCTTGAATTTTGTCTTATGCCGGATCAGGTTACAAGCCTATTTTTTGGAACAACCGTTGGTTGGAATCTCTGCGCCAAGGGTGGTTCCTTCACCCGGAACGGACTCAACAGAAAACGTTCCTCCGACCATTTCCACCCGCTCCCTCATGCTGATTAGTCCCAGCCGTTTATGCCGTTTGGCGAACAGAACCCGTTCCACCTCAAAACCCTTGCCATCATCTTTGATTTCCATGCGCACGGCATTTGGGAGTTTTCGTATGCTCAGCTTCACACGGCTGGCCTGAGCGTGCTTTGCCACATTGGCGAGTGCGGCCTGAACGACGCGATAGAGCACCGTTTGTTTGGTATTGTCCAATGACTCAACACGGGTCGCCGTAAAGGCCACGAGATGAATGTGGATACCGGTCCGTTTTGAAAATTCTTTTATGTAGGCATGAAGGGCGGGAATCAGGCCCAGATCGTCCAAGACTGTCGGACGTAATTCACGGGCAAACCGATGCACGATGTTCACCGCCTTCTCCACGATTTTCTGTGTGCGCGCGATATTCTTCGCAATGCTGCCGGTGTTGGCGGCGGCGGCTGATTTCAAGACCGCCAGGTGGACCGTGATGGCCGTCAGGGTCTGAGCAACCTGATCATGCAGGTCTCGGCTGATTTGCTTTCGTTCTTCCTCCTGCGCCGTCAGCATTTGATGCGCCAGATGCCGTAATTGTTCCTGCATACGACGCGAATCCTCCAGCGACTGTCTCTGGTGCTGCTCGCTCATTTTCAGGGTTTCTTCCACGGCCTGACGGTGGGTGATTTCCCGTTTCAGTTTCTGATTGGAGACAGCCAGTTCCTCCATCCGGTCTTGTGCTTCCTTCGCCCTTTTGAGGGCCGTACTATCCGAGATGGCCACCCGGCACCATTTCTGCGGTTCATGGAGTGATACGGCGGAGGTCGCGTGAAGGTCCGCCCAGAATGTGCTGCCATCCTGCTTAATCATGGAGGTCTCGCAGGTCAGCCTTCCGGGCCGGGCGAACACCTCTTCCAGGAAGGCCTGGAAAATCAGACGGCTTTCCGGAGGCACAAATTCCGGCAACCGCCGGTTGATCAACGCGGAGCGATCCACTCCCAGTAGGGTGGTGCCCGTTAAATTGGCATCCAGAATCCGGCCCTGTTCGTCCAGAGAGAAATAGCCGACCGGCGCGAAATCATAAAGATCCGTGTATTTCTCCAACAGCAACTCCATTTTGTCCCTTGCGTCCTGAAGCTCCGTGTTCTGCATTTCCAGTTCAATCTGGTGAACCTGCAATTCATGAAGGGTCCGTTGCGAGTCGGCTTCAAGAACGGTCGTTTCGGCCACCGGCCTTCTGGGTGCGCCGGAACCCTTGGGCGAATGCGACTGTTTTTTCAGGAGGGCTTCTGCGCGCAGACGCAATTCGGGAAGCTTGGCTGAATCGTTCATTTTCTTTTGCATGGCGCTCCTCGTATTCGTTGATCAATGTCCCATGGCGCGGGAAATGATTTCCTGCAGGTTGTTTTTGTGGAAGGGCTTTGCCAGGGCGCCCTTGAACCCGTGACGTTCATATTCAAGAACCACGGGGTCGGTGGAGTAGCCGCTCATGGCAATGGCTTTTACGTTCGGATCTAGTTGGCGCAGTTTCTGGATGGTCGCCAGGCCTCCCATGCCCGCGCGCACGGTTAAATCCAGGATCACTGCATCAAAAGGATTCCCCTCCTCCATGGCGCTTGTATATTTCGCAACGGCCTGCTGTCCGCTGTCCACCAGCTCCACGTCATGACCTAATTGCCGGAGTATTTCCCCGAGTACAGCCCGCAGGCACTCTTCGTCATCCATGACCAGAATCCGGATCGGACGGGGAGGCGCTTCCGATGCGGCGGAGGGCTCCGGCACAATCGCCTGTCGGGAGGCCGGTAAATAAATGTGGAAGATGGTTCCCGTTCCTTTCTCGGATTCCACGCTGATGCGTCCTCCGTGTTTTTTAATGATCGAGTGGCAGATGGTCAGCCCTAAACCCATTCCTTTATGATCACTCCGCTGCTTGGTGGAGAAATAAGGGTCAAAAATATTGGCCAGCTTCTCTTTGGCTATGCCCTCGCCTTGATCGGCGATGCTCATTAGAACATATTTTCCGGATGGCAGATCCTGTACCTCATGCTCGTTCAGTACCGTATTTTTCGCCTGTATGCCGATCAACCCTCCATTAGGCATTGCTTCCCGTGCATTTTGCACCATGTTTCGGATAACCTGGGCGACTTGCCCCGCGTCTACCTCCGAGGGCCAGATATCGTCCGGCAGCGAGTAATGGGGCTTCACCGAGGAACCACTCAGCACGAGCCCGACGGATTCCCGGATCAGGGCGGGGAGAGCGGTCGGCATCCGGATGGATGAGCCTCCCTGGGCAAACGTGATGAGTTGCTGGGTTAACCCTCCGGCAAGCAATACGGCTTTCTCCGCCGCATCCAGATTCCGGTCCAATTCATCCCCGGTGGGTGCTAGAGCCCTGCCCAGTTGCAGATTGAGCAGGATGACAGCCAGCAGATTGTTAAAATCATGGGCAATGCCTCCTGCCAGAATCCCGGTGGACTCCAGTTTGCCTAGAATGAGGCGATCAATCTCGGCCTGTTTAAACGCGCTGATATCCATCAACGCGGCACGGCATTCCTGCCTTGAGGCCGACGCTTCCGCCTCCACGCGCACCTCGACAGAGCTCTTTCCTTCCCGTAGAAGTGTCAATTCGCAGGTTTCCCGTCCATTACATTCAAAGACCCGATGGAGAAATTGATTGAACACGGACCGCCCGGTTTCCGTCGTGAAAAATCCAAAGGGGCGTTTGACCAAACGGGATCGTTCGATGTTCAGCAGGGAGGCCCCGGCAAGATTGATTTCACGAATGGTTCCCTGGTAATCAAGGGTCAGGTAGCCCACGGGTGCGAAATCATACAGGTCGCTGTATTTTTTGCGCTCCAATTCCATGGCGTCTCTGCCCTGCTGCAACTCTTCGTTTTGCATCTCCATTTCAATCTGGTGCACATGCAATTCGTGGACCAGCCGGCGGGGATCGTCTGTGGCAGGGTCCGATTCATCAGATTCCAACGTCAATTCTTTCAGGCGTTCTTCGGCACGATGTCGTATTTCCACGGCATCGGCATAGTTACTCGTTTTTTTCTTCATGGCGCACTCCCGTGCCTTCCGGTAATCATCGCTTATTTCTCTCTGATTTCTTTCCGCAATCCCGCTTCCAGCGTTTTGGCCACCGTGATGTCCGCAAAGGCGATCACGACGCCGTCAATCCGGTTGTCGAGCGTACGGTAGGGCATGATACGCACGGTGAACCAGCGATTGTCTTTCGTGCTGATCGGATTTTCCACCGAGATCAGGGTCCGAAGGACCTCGCGGGCATCCTCCACCAGTTTCGGGTAACAGAGTTCCGAAGCCAGGTCCGTGATAGGCCGCCCCGCATCTCCGGGAATCAGCTTAATTATTTTCGAGGCCTGCGTGGTGAAGCGGCGAATGTTGAGTTCGTTATCCAGAAACACGGTGGCGATATCGGTGCTGTTGAGCAGGTTCTTCATGTCGTTGTTGGAGCAGGACAACTCATCCACTTTGCCCTGCAACTCGGCGTTCAGGATTTGCAGTTCCTCGTTCATGGATTGCATTTCCTCTTTCGAGGTGGTGAGTTCTTCGTTGGTGGATTGCAATTCTTCGTTGGTGGATTGCAGCTCCTCGTTGGTGGACCGCAATTCCTCCTGCGAGGTTTGCATTTCTTCCCGTGTGGTACGGGCCTCTTCGAGGGCTGTCTGAAGGCTCTGCTCCAGTTCGGCGAGGCGCGGAGAGCGGGCAGCGGTTTTGGAACCACGGACTTTCCCGCTGCTTTCCACAGGCGCTGTCACGTCGGCGAACACAATCATCACCAAACCCTTCAATGGGCCCGCCTCATCGAGCTGCTGAAGGGTCACATCCACGAACTGAGCCCCGTTATGACTTTCCACTTTCAACCCACGGAGCTGGACCTCGCCTTTCCCTCGGAGCGCTTTCTGAAAGGCGCTGGAGAGCCCGTAACGCAATCCGTCGCGCGCCATGGCGAAGATGTTCCAGTTGGCTTTTCCCGCAGCAGGCTCCAGGTATTTTCCCGTACGCCCACTGACATAGAAAATGTCGCCCTTGTCGTTGACGAGTACGGCGGGCGGGGCGTAACACTGAAGAACCAATTGATCCGCCCGCGTTTGGAGATTGGCCGCCGTTTTGGGTTCTGAAAGAGACTCTGTCATGCCGGAAGGCGGTGCGCTGAACGACGAGTGGAATTCGAGCGGCATCGGTCGTATGGCCATTTCACTCCGCCGGAAGAGTCTCGATTTTCCGCTGAGCGGTGCGAACAATTCCGTGAAATTTCCAATAGTTTCCGCGCTACCGAGAAAGAGTATGCCGCCGGGATTCAGGCTGTAGTGAAACAGGGGCATCAGCTTCTTTTGCATCTCCGGGGCTAGGTAGATCAGCAGATTGCGACAACTCAGGAAATCCAGTTTGGTGAATGGCGGGTCCATGAGGAGATTCTGCGGAGCAAAAGTGACCATCTCGCGAATTTCTTTGCGCAGGCGGTACCCGTGTTCTTCCTGGACAAAGAAGCGGGCCAGGCGCTCCGGTGATACGTCGGCGGCTATGTTTTCCGAGAAGCAGCCTTTGCGGGCCTTTTCTATGGCATCACCGTCCAGATCGGTGGCGAAGATTTGCAGGGCACAATTTCCCTTGGAATGGACTTGTTCCATGGTCTCCTTGAACACGATGGCCAGTGAATAGGCTTCTTCCCCGGAGGAGCAGCCGGGAATCCAGGCCCGCAGCGCCTGGCCCGGCGCACGGCTGGCGATAAGCTCCGGAAGAACCTCTTTGCCGATCTGCTCCCAAGCGGAGGGGTCCCGGAAAAAGCTGGTCACTCCGATCAGCAACTCCTTGAAGAGCAAATCCAGCTCCTGGGAGTTTTCCTGCAAGTACCGGACATAGTCGGCAATCCGGTCGATCTGGTGGATGCCCATGCGGCGCTCGATACGGCGATAGAGGGTATTTCGCTTGTAGGGCGAAAAATCGTGGCCGGTATACACACGCAGCAGGATGATCGCTTTCTCCATGGCACTCTGCGTTTTATCTTCCAGAATGGCTTCGGGTTGGGTGAATAGCGGTGTCCGCTTTAAGAAAGCCATTATTTTCCCGGGCAGATCACCGACCGGCGCCACGATGTCGGCCAGTCCGGCGTCAATGGCGCTGCGCGGCATGTTGTCGAATTTGGCGGTCGAGGGGTCCTGCACCAGGACCAGTCCCGCACTCTCTTTGATGGCGCGCAACCCCAGTGTTCCATCCGACCCCATGCCGGAAAGAATGACCCCGATGCTTTGATCCTTGCGGTCCAATGCCAGCGAGCGGAGAAAAAAATCGATGGGCAGGCGCAATCCGCGTGCCGAGATTGGATCAAGCAAATGCAATACGCCGTGAAGGATGGACATGTCTTTATTCGGAGGAATAACATAAACCCCATTCGGCTGAACCCGCGTACGGTCTTTCACCTGAACGACGGTCATGCCAGTGGAACGTTGGAGCAGTTCGGCCATGATTCCTTTATGAGTCGGGTCCAAATGCTGGATGATGACAAATGCCATCCCGCTTTCTGCCGGTACATTCTTTAAAAAATGTTCCAGGGCTTCGAGCCCTCCGGCGGAGGCACCGATGCCGACAATGGGGAACTGCGCACTTTCTTTCGCGACGGCTGCTTCCGGGGGGACTTTGGCTGTCGGCTTTTTTCGGGCGCGTGGCGGTGTGGTTTTAGGCGTGGTTTTAGGCGTGGTTTTACGTTTCATACTAGTTCCCCTGGTTGAGCGGTTTCCTCTCTGTGCTCCGTGCCAGTGTCCACCATCTGCCTGCCGGCTGCAATAAAAAATACGTTCGGGGAAAGTTTCCAATCATTGGAACTTTTTGGAGCCGTTTTTCCAATCATTGGAAAGACCAGCATAAGTCCGCATGTGTTATCACCCCGGATGGGGTGAAGGCATATAGCCCAGGGTCGGTAGACCCTGGGTTTCTGGTTCTCCAATATCCCATGCACCCCGGATGGGGTGCGGGAATATTTTAATGAACAACCTCTTGCAACGTTCATTTCGCGCACCCCGTCCGGGGTGCATGTTGTTTTGTTTGTCGGCTTCCCGGGGTCCGATGACCCCGGGCTATTCTCCCCGGCCCCTCCGGGGCCATCATGACGCAGATTTTTGTCGGAACTGCCAACGATCGAAAAAACGCTGCCGCTTGAAAATTCATAAAGACTCTCCGTTTCACCTGCCATATTTCACGGGCAGTATCCGAACACAGCACTCTTCCCGCAATAGGGTAATACCCTACCTGTCTCTTGGAAATAGGATGGTAGGGTTTCACCCCATAGCAGCGGGGCGATGGTTCATGTAGTTTATTTGCAGTCAGAGTGAATGACTACGTAATGAGGTTGTGCGGAAAACGCATACTCTTATTCATTAGGAAAGGAACCGAGACATGAAGACGAAACAGTTGGGGCCATTAAAGAGGATAAAGGAGTGGATTATGAGTGTTTTTAAATGGATAGAAGGCTTCGTTCAGACGACGGATCAACCCGTTGCCCGTGTGTGTAACACGGCGATTGATGATCACGACAAGGTGGTTTTGCATTCTGTACATGCCTCGAATCTGGCGCGATGGGTTGCCGGGATTTCCCTGGTGGCGCTGCTTGCGCCATACACCGCTATGGGTGCGGAGACTCCCGTGGACCTGGGAGACGCCTCCAGTTTTGCCGCGTTGGCGGCCACCACAGTTACCATTGCCAACGGGGGTGCGGTCAATGGTGATCTTGGCGTATGGCCGGGGAGTTCAGTGGTTGGCATTCCTCCGGCCGTCGTACGCGGCACGATTTATGCAACGACCCCTGAAGCTGAAGCGGCACAGGCCGCCCTGACGGTCGCCTACAATGACGCCGCCGGTCGTTCCACAGCGCCTGTCACGGTGGCTGGAAACCTGGGTGGGCAAACGCTTCCTCCGGGTCTCTATAAATCAACCTCTTCCTTGGAAATATCGTCGGGGGAACTCACATTAGACGCGCAGGGCGATGAAAATGCCGTCTTTATTTTTCAGATAGCCTCTACGCTCGTCACGACCTCGGGTCGCCAGGTGATCCTGGCCGGCAACGCGCAGGTGAAGAATATCTTCTGGCAGGTGGGCAGTTCAGCGACGCTGGGTTCGGGATCCGTATTCAAAGGAACCATATTGGCTCAGGTATCCATCACCGCGGAAAGTGGTGCAAGCTTGGATGGTCGGGCCCTGGCACGGACAGGCGCGGTTACAATGGATGGCAATACCGTCAGCGATCCACTATTTCTAGGTGTCATCGAAAGTGTCACCCCCAACCACGGCAGCACAGACGGTGGTTATCCGGTGACCATTGTGGGTACGAATCTAAGCTACAGCAACGATATTACCGGCGTCACTCTTTGCGGTGTGACGGCAATCATTGTGAGCCAGGATGGCGGTACGCAGGTCGTGGTGACGGCGGGCTCAAGCCCAATGGGTCTCGGGGATGTACGCATCCAATCCACGGTTCGTGGCGAGACGTTGCGTGCGAATGCCTTCACCTATGAAACGCCGGGATTCAGCTTGCTGAGTACGAGCGGTGCATGGATCGGCAGCGGATCGGTCGCCGCCACAAACAATGGAACAGACTTTGGCCCGGTCGTCGCGAACTACAGAACGATTACCAATGTTTTCACGCTTACCAACTCGGGCAATATCTCGCTGACCGTCAGCAACGTCACCACCAACGGGTCGGCCTCGTTCAGTCTGCCGGGTTCCGGCTTTATGCTTCCGTTAATCGTTCCGGCTGGCGGAGTCGCGGACGTTCCCGTGATTTTCGAACCTCAGGCTCTCGGTGCTCACACAACCTCTTTCACGTTTGAGTTCGACGGAGCGGACTCACCGTACATCCTGAATGTCGCCGGGGAAGGGTCGAGTGGCGGGTCGATGAGGATGTCGACGAATGTCTTGAACTTTACAGCAACATACGGCGGAGCGAATCCTGCATCGCAAATTAACCCGATGTTTAGTCAAGCCGCCAGTGATTTCGCCTGGACGAGCACGCTGGTCTATAGTCCCGGAGCATCCGGATGGTTGGACGTGTGGCCGGACAGCGGCATCGTCGTATACTCCAGCGATGCGGTGTTCCTGTCCAATAAAGTGAATAGTGCCGGACTGAGTGTCGGAACATACTATGCGACGAACCGGATCAGTTCGGATGAGATCACGAATTCACCAATAATCTATGTGGTCACGCTGGTGGTGACGAAGGCCAATCAGATCGTTCTGATCCCGGTAATACCAAGACAGGACCCCACGAATACGTATCAACTGGTTGGCACGGCATCCAGCGGGCTTCCGCTGGTCTTCAGCGTGGAATCGGGCCCCGGCGTGATGGGCGGCAGCTCTACTGTTTCCTTCACATCCCGTGGGACGGTCGAGGTCAAGGCGGTTCAGTCTGGAAATTCGAATTGGAACCCGGCCTATACAACGAGATTCATAAGCGTTTACAGCGGCGCCACCTATCTCGATTTTGATGGCGATTCCTCAGCGGATATCGCCGTCTACCAGCCGGAAAATGGAACATGGTCCATCTGGCAATCCATGAACGATACCGCACGCTATCAGGCGTGGGGCTGGGATGGCGCCGTACCGGTACCGGGGGATTATGATGGGGATGGCAGCTATGATGTCGCCGTCTATGCGGCGGAGACCGGTCAATGGTGTATCTGGCAAAGTGCTTCACAAACGGCCCGTATTCAGTCATGGGGCTGGAGCGAAGCGGAGCCGGTGCCGGGGGACTATGATGGCGATGGATACAGCGATGTCGCAGTCTACTCTCCTGAATCGGGAACCTGGTTCATCTGGCAAAGCGCAACGCAGACCGCTCGGACACAAGCGTGGGGTTGGAGCGAGGCCGTGCCGGTGCCTGCCGACTATGATGGGGATGGATTGTGCGATCTCGCGGTCTACTATCCGGAATCGGGAACTTGGTACATCTGGCAAAGTGGAACGCAGACTGCTCGCATACAAGCGTGGGGCTGGAACGAAACAGAACCGGTACCAGGTGATTACGATGGCGATGGCGAAATTGATATCGCCGTCTACTATCCGGAATCCGGATCATGGTTCATCTGGCAAAGCGCAACGCAGACCGCTCGGACACAACTGTGGGGTTGGAATCAGGCCTGGCCGGTGCCTGCCGACTATGATGGCGACGGAATATATGATCACACGGTGTACGTGCCATCCTATGGCGGACAGTGGTACACATGGTTGACGGGAAGCAGTACGCCGCACTACCAGCCTTGGGGCTGGGAACAGGCCATACCTGTGAATCCATAGATATTGTTTCGTGATCCATGATTGAAATAGAAAGCCGACGGCGTTGCCGTCGGCTTTCTTGGGCGCGGGGGAAATGAAAAATGAAGAATGAACCCATCCTGAGATGTTCTCACGCAGAGCACGCGGAGGGGAATGTATCTGAAATTTGAAATATGCAATCTGAAATCCGCGTAGCGGGTGGGAGCACCCGCAGCTCGCGGGCATTTCTCTGGAATGTGTAGGGCCGACGCTGCTCCCCGGATTATTTTTCGTGAAGTCCATTTAATCAACAACCAACTTTTTGGAGTGCGTGGGGCAAGGAGGAACGACGCGACACCGCTTTGTTGGATATCGACAAGGAGGAGCGACGCGGCGATAGACTGAAGAAGATTTGAATGCAGAGAAGCAAGGATCGTGAAATTCGGGAGGGACGTTGTCCCCAACGTCCTTTTGTTTTTCTCCAGCTCATTCCCTATTTCTCTTGCTCGCTCGCCCTCCCGAAATGCGCTCACTCTCCGCTTGGCCTGTGGGGACACAGGCCCTCCCGAGAGCACGGCTTTTTCGTGAGGAGCGACGCGGCGATAGACTGAAGAAGATTTGAATGCAGAGAAGCAAGGATC
>CAZBEO010000027.1:0-22389 GCA_964490935.1 uncultured Verrucomicrobiota bacterium | reverse complement strand
GCCCTCCCGAAATGCGCTCACTCTCCGCTTGGCCTGTGGGGACACAGGCCCTCCCAAGAGGGCATAAAGGGCCACCTCCTTTGTCGTTGTCCCAGCACTCCAAAATATCGGCGAACATAGAAAGCTGAACATCCCATATTGAAGATGGGGTAAACACCCCATAGCGCTGATTCGTTCTTTCGCCTATCGTTCAAGCCAACAAAGAAGGAGGCTGCAGTATGAGTGGTAAAACAGATGTAGTAAAAGGCCGAATCAAGGAAGCTGCCGGAGCGCTGACCAACAACAACGATCTGCGCAAGGAAGGCAAAGCCGATCAAGTTGCCGGCAGGACCAAGGAAACCGTACGGAAAGCCGTCAACGACATTAAAGCCGCCGCCCATCAAAGTATCAATAAACTCAAGGACGACTGAAAGAGTCGTGAACCATAGAATCGGGGCGGATAATAAAAATGCCGCACCGAAAAAGGAGCCGTTATGTTAGGCACTATTTTACTGATTGTTCTTATCCTGATGCTTATTGGGGTATTCCCCGCATGGCCGCACAGTCGTAGTTGGGGTTATTATCCAAGCGGCGGACTGGGGCTGCTAGTGGTCATCATCATCGTGCTGCTTTTGCTGGGTAGAATCTGATCTGAAAAATAAATCGTCTTGAAAGGAGGCCGTGCAGTCAAAGCACGAAACGGGTCGTTCAACAAATTATATAGAAAGAAGGTAGAATTATGAAAATTAGTTATCCATTAGCCATTGCAGTAGCCGCAATAACCGTATTGTCCACAGGTATGTCTGTGAGCGCGTCTGATACAGATGCACGCATAGAATCTTCGTTCAAGAACAGCTTCGTCTATAAGACGTATCTGAGCGAAGATGATATCTCGATCAGTTCCAAAGAGGGCGTAGTCGTCCTGACGGGCGATGTCGTAAATAAAACCCATCGTCCCATGGCCCAGGACACAGCCGAGGCGTTACCCGGTGTCAAGAGCGTGGACAATCGCATTGAAGTCAAGGGAGAGCAGCCCTCCGAGTTTTCGGATGTGTGGGTCGGCACAAAAATTAAAACGATGTTGCTGTTTCATCGCAATGTCAGCGCCAGCAAAACGGAAGTTTACGTTTTGAGTGGTGTGGTGACGTTGAAAGGCGAGGCTTCCAGTCAGGCTCAGCTCGACCTGACTTCTGAATACGTAGGCGATGTGGAAGGCGTCAAAGAAGTTATAAACGAGATGACGGTGGTTGTGCCTGCCCCGGAGGAGCCGGAGCAAACCATGATGGACGTTATTGATGATGCCTCCATCACCGCCCAGGTCAAAGCGGCGTTGCTGATGCATCGCTCGACCAGTGCCCTGAGCACAAAGGTTACATCAAACGATGGCGTGGTCACCGTAAGTGGCGTGGCCGAGAACGAAGCCGAAAAAAGTCTGGTGAACAAACTCAGCGGAGACATTAACGGCGTGAAAAGCGTGGTCAACAATATGACCATCGAAGAAGAAGCTCCGAAGAACTAAGCGAATGGTTTGTTGCCGGCGGGTGCAGCGTGCACCTGCCGGCAATGAACTCAAAGCAGCGGGGTGGAGATTCTGGAGGTATTATGAGTCCTAGATTAATAGCAGCTGTTATCCTGATTGCGCTGGGCATCGTGGTGCTTGGGTACTCAGGTATAAAATACAAAACAAGAGGAACGCCGATCGATGTCCTTGGCGTTCATGTTGAAACCACACAAAGTCACTACATCCCGCCAGTGGCCGGGGCCTTGGCCCTGGTTGGCGGCATTGTGTTACTCGTTGTGAAAACAAAAAAAGTCTGAGAGGGGTCCTATGTCATTGATATCTGTTGTTATTACACTGGCTGTCGTGGGCGTGTTGCTTTGGTTGCTTAATACGTATATGCCCATGGACGGGAAAATTAAGAAAATTGTAAACATTGTCGTAGTTATCGCGGTAGTTCTTTGGCTTCTATCGGTCTTTGGCATCCTGAATCATGCTGGAGATATTAAGGTCCCGCAAATTAAATAGAAACGAACAAGCCCCCTCCAAAAATTTGCGGCTTTTTCGCAGTTTTGCCGTCTGATCTTCCAAGTCGTGATAGCGATTTTAACTAAAGCGGGGTGGCACCCGGCGATCAACAGGGAATCAGACCATTGCTGAATCAACCAACGTCCATTTTGGGTTGCGGGGAACCCACTTTGGACAGGTTGAAGCGGAAAATCAACGCTCCACCCATCCCGGAAGCCTAGCGTTCGACGGAAAAGAAGGGCCCGACTCCTTTTGAGACCCGATTTCGACGCTTTCTTGTTGCGCAACCAGAGAGAGTTCTCTAGCTTGTGCCCAACATAAAAACCCACGCATTGAAGATTCCAGCCGTGAAACAAAAAACCCATCCAGCCAAAGGAGTTGATGATTCATGACAACTCGCCTACCCCTCCACCTTCTACTTAGTCTTTTCCTCTTCGCGGGGGCCTTCTCCGGCTCCGCTCAAGTTCTGGTTTCCAAGTCCACCGGTCTCAAGGCACCCATTGACCTTTCCGGCATCACGCCCCCAACTTCCGACCAAGGCCGCATTTTTCTTCGCACCTTGGAGAATGACCTCAAGCGCTCGGGCTGGTTCACTCTCGCCCGGACAGGGCAAGGCGAATTTCGCCTGCTGGGAGAAACCGATCTCGACAGCCGTCAGATGAATTTCTCCGGCCAACTCTTCCGGACAGCCGAACAACGCGCCCTCCTGAGCAAGACCTTCCGGGGCCCCGTCGGCAATCCACAGGGCCTCGCCCATCAGGTGGCCGACGAGATGGTTGAAGCCGTGACCGGACGCAAGGGCATCGCCTCCACAACCATCGCACTGATCGGAACCTCCACCGGGAAAAAAGAGCTGTTTATGATCAATGCCGATGGCGGCGACCTGCGCCAAAACACCAGCGATCGATCCATCAGCATGGACCCCAACTGGCTCCCGGATGGCTCCGGCCTGATCTACACCTCCTACCTCAAAAAATACCCCGACCTATATAAAATCACGCTGAAAACAGGCGTGCGCGAACGTATTTCAAAATACAGCGCCATGAATATAGGCGGTGCCGTTTCCCCGGACGGTCGGCTCGCCGCCGTCGTACTGAGCGGGCGCGACTCCAAGCCCGGCAATCCACCGCTCACCAATCCGGAACTCTGCATTCTGGACCTTTCCAGCGGAAAGGTCACCGTCCTGACACGCACAAAAGACGCCAACGAGGCGAGTCCTTCTTGGTCGCCAGACGGGCAGCAGATTGTCTACGTCTCCGACCAGTCCGGGAAACCGCAGCTTTACCTCATCTCCCGAAACGGCGGGCAGCCCCGCCGCCTGACCAGCCGAGGCACTGAAAACACCTCGCCCGACTGGGGCCCCGGCGGCCTGATCGCCTACGCCTCGCGCCAAGGCGGGCGGTATGGGGTCCATGTGATTGACCCGAACACCCGGGAAATCACCACCCCGATCCAGGACGGCGCGGAATACGACTACGACGAACCCTCCTGGGCGCCGGACGGACGCCACATCGCGGCGACCCGGTCACAAAACTATTCTTCACAAGTGTACATTCTTGACACCATGGGCGATTCGCCGCTAGCTTTAACGAATCACAAAGGGGATTGGTATTCTCCTGCCTGGTCGCCAGGAAAATGAACGGCCGTAAACGGCAAGGCAAAGGAAGGGTCCGCATGAATCAATACAGAGTATGGTTACCGGTTATGATGGTTTGTCTGGTGCTTGCTTGCACCAATGGCTGCACGAAACGTCCGAAGGCCGCACACGGCGCAGGGGGGTTGGATACGGATCGCATTGACGTGATGGAGTCCGATATGTACGGCGCCGACTATCTTCCGGGCCGCCCTGATGAATCCGGACGCAACGTGGCTGACGGCCAGAGCCCGTTTGAGCCCGTATATTTTCCCTACGACAGCTCGCAGGTTGCCGAATCCGAACGCTTCAAACTCGACCAGGTGGCGGACCATCTGCGCAAGAACCAGAATGAGGGAATGATCCTCGAGGGTCACACCGATGAGCGCGGAAGCCGGGAATACAATGTGGCGCTGGGAGAACGGCGTGCCCTGGCGATACGTGCCTATCTGATCGGCACAGGCATTGATGGCAATCGGATTCAGACCCGGAGCTACGGCGAAGAAAATCCGGTGGCGTTCGGTCATGATGACGGCTCCTGGTCGCTGAACCGCCGCGGCGAATTTGTTTTGTTTTATTGAGCAGGCCCTTTTCCGGCGACATCGCCGAATGAGTGCTTCACCGATTTTTCGAACAACGAAACATCCGTCCTTACGGCGGATCTTTCTTGTCTCGAAGTCGGTAGAAGTAGCCGTCCGCTCGCCGAGCGGACGGATATGGAACAATCGATTAATCCCTGGAGGGCGAGCGTCCTCGCGAGCCGTCTGAGAGGTCATGCGGAACAACAGGATAGACCAACGTCCGCGGCTCAGCCGGAGGCATTCGCCCTACCATGATTCGTCTCGCCAAGCTGCTGAATATCGAACAGATTGCCCGGATTGAACAGCCCCTTCGGATCAAACACACGCCTCAGTTCCATCCATTCGCGCAGCACGGATTCACCCACCATGAGCTTCAGAAACGGCACTTTCAGTTTGCCGATGCCGTGTTCCGCCGAAACCGTTCCGCCCCAACCCACCACCCGAGCGGCCCAGTTCAGATATAATTTTTTCCCGGCCTCGTACTCTCCCGGATCACGCGGGATGATATTCACATGCACATGATTGTTTCCGATGTGCCCGAAAATCACATACTCCAGGCCCGAGCGCTCCAAGTCCGTCCGATACATCCGCATCATCTCTTCCAAACGCTCGTCGGGCACAGCCATATCCGTGCCCAACTTGACTAAGCCCGGATGCGTCTTTTTTCGTTCGGCGATCAAGCCGTTTATCGTCTCCGGAACGGCATGACGAAACAGGCGCATGCGTTCGCGCTCTTTCGGTTGATCGGCAATCCAGGCGTCCTCATCCTGCAGGCCATGCCGCTCCATGCAGCCGCAGAGTTCTTCCAACGCCTGTTCCAGCCGCTCCTCTTCCCCGTGATATTCCACATACACCGCACTGCGCCACGCCTCGTTCAGCATCGGCAGATCATCCATCATCCCTCGATCATGACGCCTGCGCAGCAGATTCAACGCGGAACCATCAAAATATTCCAACGCCGCCAAAACATCCGTTCCCCCTCCACCCTGAAGGGCGCGGACTTCCTGCACGAATCGCCAGGCGGCTTCTTCCTCCGGAAGAAAAACCATCACACCCCAAATCGCTTTCGGGAGGGGAAGCAGCCCCAGCGTAATTTCCGTAATGACACCCAGCGTACCCTCCGCTCCGATGAAAAGGTCCGTCAGGTCCATGTTCGGATCGAGAAAATACCCCGCCGCGCATTTCGACACCTTCGACTGGACTCCCCCGGGCAATCGACCCGTGAAGACGGCACCCTGCTCCGAGTGCATGGTGAATTCCCCGTGGTGCGCAACAGACTCACCCCTCCGCATCGAGAGCACCTCGCCCCGATGCGTCACCACGCGAAGCCCGTACACATGGGCACGCATGGATTGATATCGGAACGTACGCGCGCCCGAGGCATTGCAGGCCGCCATTCCACCTAAAGACGCGGTGGTCTCCGTGGGGTCCGGCGAAAAAAAGTAAGGCCCACTCTTCCTGAAACGCACCAAGGCCTTCAAGGATTCCTCATCCCAATTCGTCGTATCAAACGCGACCTCTTCGACACAGCGCTGCAGGTCGCAAAGCAGTATACCCGGCTCCACGGCTAACCGAAAAGCCCCAGCGGCCTCGTCGAATCGCAAGGCCCGGATGCGGTTCATGCGGGAGAGATTGAGAATCCACCCGCCATTCGGAACCGCCCCCGCCGTGATTCCCGTTCGCGCGCCCTGCACCGTCAGCGGCCTGTTTTTTTCCCACGCCTCGCGAACCACCTCCAACACCTGCGCTTCCGATTCTGGAAAACAGATGCCCTCCGCCTGCCCAATCAGTCTGGACTCATCCTTCAGGTAATCGGCGTACTCATTGGAAAGCCCTTGAATAAACAATGAACATACTCCTTGTTGCTGGCGATCCGTGTCCGCGCCGTCCCTTATGCCTAGTCCATGCGGCGGTACACCTTTTCATCCACCGGAATCAGCATGCGGTAGGTGGAGCCCTTCCCATCCTCACTCTCCACTTCCAACCGCCCTCCCAGTTCCATTATATTTCCGCTGACAATGCCCATGCCCATGCCCCGTCCCGAATACATGGTGGGCATATCCGCCGTAGAAAACCCGGGATTCATGATCAGCTCAACCACATCCACATCCACCACGTCCACTCCGATGAGGCCACGCTCACGCGCCTTACGGATGATTCTTTCCCGCTGCAACCCGCGCCCATCATCCTGAATCGCCACACAAAGCACGTTCTGCTCAATGCGTGCCGAAAAATGGAGTGTGCCGCACGCCAGCTTTCCCTGCCGAAGGCGTTCCTCCGCACCCTCAATGCCGTGATCCAACGCATTTCGAATCAGATGCGCTAAAACCACATTCAGCTTTCGAGCATAAGACCGCCTGATTTCGAGCGCATCGGTCTCCGCAAAAAATTCCACTTCCTTGTCCAGCTCCTTCGCTGCCTTGGCGGTTAGTTTCCGCACGTTGTCGCCCATCGTTTTCAGAGGTACATACTGCTCCGAGTCGTCCACCTCCACCACAGGAAGAGCCGGGATATTTACGCGCAGTTGCCAGCGAATATCCGAAATCAACTCGATCAGCGCATCAAAACCGGCCGCCGCACCCGTGCCCCCTCGAAATAGATCCGCATAGCAATTGCGGATAACCACCAGCACGTCCGACAGAAGGCCGAAGTCACATCCATCCGGGCGCGTTTTTCTTCGAGAGGCGGCCACTAGCGTGGACTTCAGCTCGCCGATCAACCGTTGCAGCCCATCCGGAATCCTCCACCCCTCGGAATGAATGATCTGATGCAGCAACTCCACCGCACGCTGGGCCGGCCCGCCAAGCTCCCTGTTTTTTTCCAACTCCCGCAGAGTCGCTCTCAATTCATCGAGCACATCCCGGGCCTGGCGCGCTGCCGGTGCTTTCAAAAAACGCTCATCCAGTTGGTCAAGCGTGTCCTGATGATGCGAAAGATAGTCGTCCTCCGTGCCGGGACCGGCGGATTTCTGTCCAATCAGTTCTGACAATTCGCCCAGTTTGACGTTCACCATGCGGATCAACTCATCAGCATCCCGTCGGATGTCTTCTTCCGGAATATGAATATCGCCAATGATCTGCAACGTAAAATCAATCACGGTGTAAAGCAAATCCAAATGCGTACGATCCGGCTGGATGTGCTCTTTCAGAAACAATTCCAGCAGGTCCTCCACGTTATGGGCTACGTGCGCCAGCGTGGAAACGCCATCGAAGTCCGCGCAGGCCTTTACCGTATGAAACTCCCGCATCAAGGTCGAAATCAGCCCGAAGTCCGCCGGCACGCCGTGTTCAATCTGTTCTTCCAAACGAAAGATGCAGTCGGCAATGGATGCCATGCGCGAACGAATGTCATCCAGAAACAGATGCTCCAATCCTTCGTCCTGATTTGCCGCTTCGTCTTCCCGGTCCATAGCTGTTACCGCGCTCCTTTTGCCGTGCCGTGCTCGTTATCCGTTACCATTCTCTGCCCAGCGATGATAGTTTTTTTAAAAAGGATGTTGCAATGACAATTACGCTCCTTTCTAATACGCAACAAGTAGTGCAAAAGCAAGACAACCCAGCCGATCAGGATAATACTTTATGAGCAACACTCCAGGCAGCTCGATACGTTTTCTAAGCGTGGACGACTCCTTTTCCATGCGACGGGTGATTGAGATCATGCTGAAGCGTTGCGGCATTACCCAGCTTTACTTCGCCAAGGGGGGACAGGAAGCCGTCGACTTGGTTCGCCAGTATCAGTATGACGCCGTGTTCTGCGATTGGAACATGCCGGATATCTGCGGGCTGGAAGTGGTGAAAGCTGTCCGCGAGCTGCCCAACTACGACGACGTGCCAATCATGATGTGCACCTCGGAACGGTTCAGGCGTGAGGTCGTCAGCGCCGTTTCTGCCGGGGCCAACAACTACATTGTGAAGCCTTTTCAGATCAATGTGTTCCGACGAAAACTGGCCGACATGCTCGAAGCCAAATATCCCGAACTGGCCGTGGACCTCCGCCAACAATCGGACACCCAGGAGCAGGCCGCCACACCCGTGGCCGACGATACGCCCACGCCCTCCCCCGAGTAAGACACCCCGGACGCGCTCTCCGCCCGTCATTCGTTCAACTTGGACAATACTGTTCAAACGCTTCTCTACCGCCTGTTAGAAACTGAGATCGCCGGCGATTTTATACATGCTTCCATCCCGCAAGACCTGAAGCTCTCGGCCCGGAAAGGCGATCGGCAGTTTTTCCCTGAGTAGATCAACCACTTCTTCTTCCAGTTGCTGCTTCACGGATTCCTCTACGCCAACCAGGGTGGACATGCGCACTTCCACCACGTAGCCCCGCCCATGCTCCGATCCGTAGCCGGCGCTGAAGGCCGCTCCGATGTTGAACAGGCCGTCATGCTCCCGGTTGGACGTGGCACCTCGTTCGGGGCGCGACGGATGCAGGGGATAGTCCCCGCCGTACCGCTCTTCCAGCACATCGTCTATTTCATCAAAAACACGCTTGAGGCGTTTTTCCCATTTCTGCAGGCGTGGGCCTTGAAAACTCATGGTAGAAGTTGCTCCTGAAAATCCGTTGAGCGCGGGGGTTAGCTTTTTTTATGCACAAAACAACGGCGTACCCGTCGTTGTTTGTTCAGGCATCTTTGAAGAGCGGGAGGGCCACATGGAAGGCGGCGCCGTGCCCTTCTTCCGACTCCACCCAGATGCGGCCCTTCTGAGCCACCGAGGCCATCCGGCAGAAGGTCAGCCCCATGCCCACACCGTATTTTCTTCCATCCGTGCGCGAGGCCGCCTGAAAGAATTTTTCGAAAATGCGTTCGAGGTCAATAGCCCGTATGCCGGGCCCGTTGTCGGACACGGTGAAGATGCCCTCGTCGCCTTCACGGCGCAGCGAGAGCGTCACACAGATTCCTTCGGAGGTATGCTTGAGCGCATTGGAAATCAAGTTCTGAAGGATGCGACGCAGGAGTTCCTCGTCGGCGTAAACGAAGAGGTCTTCCGGCGGCGGATCGTACTTCAGAATAATGGCAGCTACCTCGGCCTGCAATGTGCAACGCTGCCAGATGCCTTTGGCCAGAGCCGTGGCACAGACCCGCTCCGAATGCACCGGCATTTCTCCGCTCTCCAGTTTCGATACATCTAAAATACCGCGCACCAGACGAATCATTTCATTCGAGGCCTCGTTGATGTTGCGGAGATTCTCGTTGAGCATTTCGTCGTTCATGATCCCGGCCGTGATGGCCTGCTGCGTGAGCGCGCAGGTGGCGGAAACGATGGTCAACGGGTTGTTGAGATCGTGTACGATCATATTGGACAGAGAATCGCGTATCTGTTCGGCCTTTTTGAGGTTCGCATAACTTTCCTGAAGATCGGCGTAGAGCTGCTGCTCGCGGTCGTGCGCCCATTTTTTGCCCAGCGAGGAAAGGAGGCGCGACTTCAGCAGCGTGGCATTGAACGGCTTGGTCAGATAATCATCCGCACCCAGCTCAATGCACTTGGCCGCGCTCGACATTTCATCCAGCGCCGTGATCATGATCACGGGGATGGCGACGTGACGTTCGTGGTTCTTCAGGCGGGTCAGCACTTCCACACCATCTGGATCCGGCATCATGATGTCCAACAGAATCAAATCCGGCGGCGACTGCTCCACCATTTCCAACGCCCGCGCACCATTTTCCGCCACGACCGGGCGATACCCCATGGTCAGCACGAAGTCATGCAGCACGTTGCGGTTCATCTCCATATCATCCACGATGAGCACAGTGGCGGTCGGGGTTTTGCTTTTCTCGTTCATCATGAGCCATTCCTTTTATGATTCGGCAGGTATTCATCCAACAGTTCAAACAGCTTCGCGCAACGGATCGGCTTGGAAACGTATGCCGAGCAGCCCGCTTCCAGGCAGTCTGCTTCGGAGTGCGACGATGTATTGGCCGTCAGGGCGATGATCGGGGTAGTTCGGTACCGCTCTATTTTCCTGAAGGCCCTAGTCGCCTGAAACCCATCCATCACCGGCATGCGTATATCCATTAGGATCAAATCAGGACGGTACTCCTCCGCCATTTGGAGCGCTTCGCGTCCGTTGCAGGCCCCGCGCACTTCATGGCCCTGAATGCTCAGCATATCCAGCACCATTTCCAAATTGGTAGGGTCGTCCTCCACCACCATGATGCGGCACTTGGCCACACCGGTACCACTGGGCTCCGCGTCCTGCGTGATCGCAGAGGGCAGGCACTCCGCATCATGCGAAATCGGCAGGGTAAACCAAAAACAGCTTCCGCGCCCGGGCTCACTCTCCGCAAAAATTTGCCCCTTGTGCAATTCCACCATGCGCTTGGTCAGTGCCAGGCCGATTCCGGTGCCGCCAAGCTGCTGATCACGGGCACGCTCCGTCTGATAAAAATCGGAAAAGACTTTTTCGATGTCGTCTTTCTTAATGCCTACGCCAGAGTCGCGCACCTCCACGCGGATCGTCTCTTCATTCTCCGGCAGAACCCGGATATCAATGCGCCCCTTGGAAGGGGTGTATTTGATGGCGTTGGAGAGGAGATTCAGCATGATCTGCTTCCACTTTCGGCGGTCGGCCTGAATGGTGCCAATGGCAGGATCCACAAACGTGTTCACATCGAGATCCCGCTCCTTGAACTGCGGATTCAACATCGTCTGCGTGGCATAAATAAACTCTTCCACCGGGATGTTTTCGAGCGTCAGGTCCATGGTGCCAGCGTCGATTTTCGCAATATCAAGCAGGTCCGAAATCAGGGCCAGGAGATGCTTGCTGCTCGAATCAATCTGCTCCACGTAACTCAATTGTTTTTCATTCAGACCGCCAAAGAACTGCCCATGCAGCAAGTCGTTGAATCCGAGGATGGCGTTCAGCGGGGTGCGCAGCTCGTGGCTCATGGAAGAGAGAAAACGGTTTTTGTGCTGATTGGCCTGCTCAAGCCGCATATTGCTCAGCTCCAACTGACGCATGGAAGCACGCAATTCCTGCGTACGTTCTTCGATGGATTTTTCGAGGTTGACACGCTCCTCCGCAATCTGCTGTTCCAAGGTACGGCGTTGACTCAGATCCTGCGCGGTGCGCTGGTAGCGGTCGCTCATCTGTTTATAGACGCGATATAGCCCGGCCACATCCTCCAGGCGTATCAGCACCAGCGGCACGCTTGCATCTTCCAGTCGGAAGAGCATCATCCGGCAGAGGCGTTCGCTCGACCCCGGACTGCCGCACGGAAGAAAAGGCTTGTGCACAAAGGGAGAAAAGAAGGTCGGCAATCCGAACAGCAGCGTACGCTTCAACGCCTCCTGCATGTCCGGCTCGCTAAAGGCCTCGAACCGTTCAACCACGGCATGCCCGAGCACTTCGGCGGCGGAAAGACCCGTCCACTCCTCCAGCAGGCTGTTCCAATGGATGATATGCTGCGCCTCATCCAGGACCAGAAGGCCCATGCCAGCTCCGACCGCCTCCAGGGCGCCGGCCAAGTCCACCTTTCGCTCCGCCATCACCGTTCCTCTCCATCCATTTCAGGCACGCCCTCGGCGGGCGTCGCTGCCTGTATCAGAATCAATTCATCCACATACTCGCCTCCGCAGTCGCACGAAATGACATAGGCCCTTGCCACGGCCTGCCGAAAGGCGACCTCCAACTGCGACTCCACTGAGCCCCATTGTACCACTGGCGGATCAAAATGAAGCGTAAGCCTCGAAGTATCGGCATGCAGGAGCGAGGCCCAGCAGCAGGCCAGCAGCCCCTGCCCCGCCTCCAGGACCGCATCCATCTCCACAAACCGGTTGTGGTGCAGTCGCCAGGGTTCCCTCACCAACGCATTATGAAAAAACAACGCCATACGCTCGGTAAACATGACCTGCGTCACACCGCATAACACGCCCCGAAACGCCATATGAACCGATCCGCAGATGCGCGGCATGGTGGGAATCAAGTGGCCGATATCGCTCTGTGCATCCAACGGGACCACGGCATCCAGCGTCAGTCGCGTCGGTTTCGACGCCAGACCCGAAAACTGTTCCTCGGCTTGCTTCAGCGCTTCCGCCATCGCATCCGTGTGATATAGGCCGTTTAATAAAGATGAAGACATAGGCTGTTCCGAAATAACGCAGTGATCCTATAAAAAACAGGCCCATAAAAACAAGTTTTAGTTTTAACCATTCCCTTTCGTAAGGTACATTACAGATGTTTCAGCGATCGTTTCACCTGACCTGTGAGGGAATGAACTATGGCACGAATGGATGAACTGCTCAAACTCCTGGTCGATCGCGGCGGAAGCGACCTGCATCTTTCCACCAGTTATCGACCCTGCATCCGCGTCGATGGCGAAATGCACTTTCTCAAGGAATATCCCGTCCTCACCCACGAAGAAAACAAGGCCGTCATTTACGAAATCACCCCCGAGCGCAACCACGAGGAATTCGAAGCCTGTTTCGATACCGACTTTGCCTACGAGCTGAACGACTACGGGCGCTTCCGCGTCAACGTATTCATGGATCAGCGCGGCATCGGTGCTGTACTGCGACAGATTCCCTCCCAGATACCCACGCTTGAACAGCTCAACATGCCCGAAGCCATCCGCAAATTTTGTTTTCTCAGCAAGGGCCTCGTCATCATCACCGGTCCGACCGGCAGCGGAAAATCCACCACCCTTGCCGCCATGGTGGACCTGATTAATCGAACCCGCAAAGAACACATCATCACCATTGAGGACCCCATCGAATTCCTGCACCGTTCCAAGGGCTGCCTCATCAATCAACGCGAAGTGCACGCCCATACCCACAGCTTTGCATCCTCCCTGCGTGCCGCCCTCCGCGAAGATCCAGACATCGTACTCGTCGGAGAAATGCGCGACCTTGAAACCATTGAAATGGCCATTGAAACGGCGGAAACAGGACATCTCGTCTTCGGCACACTCCACACCAACACGGCCGCCACCACCGTGGACCGCGCCATTGATAAATTTCCCACCAATCGCCAAAACCAAATACGCACCATGCTCGCCGATACCCTCTGCGGCATCGTGGCCCAGACCCTCTGCAAAAAGAAAAACGGCGGGCGCATCGCCGCCACGGAGATTCTCGTGGTGACTCCCGCCATTGCCGCCAATATCCGCGAAGGAAAAACCCACCAGATTCCGTCCGCCATGCAGACCGGAAAAAGCTACGGCATGCAGATGTTCAACGACTCCCTCCTTCAGTATACCCTCGACGGCATCATCACCCCGCACGAAGCCTACCTGAAAGCCATCGAAAAAGATCTGCTCCAGCAAAAGCTGCACGAGGCCGGCATTGAGCTGGATCTGACACTGATGGATGTCTTCATTCCCGGCGATGAAAACACCCCGGAAGCCGACCCCGAAATCGGCGCCATCTATCAGGATATACGCGATGCCCTCGCCCATGACCCCAACGACCTGCCCGCCCTCCAGAACCTCGTGCTGCTCATGGCCGCGCACAACAATCCCAAAGCCCGAAACGGTGCCGAGGCCCTGAAAATCGCGACTAAACTCGTGGAAAAAAGCAAGGCCCCGTCCGCCCTAACCTACATCGCCCTAGCCGCCGCACAGGCTGAAAACGAACGCTTCCCTCAAGCCATCGACACTCTCAAGCTCGGGATCAAAGCCGCTAAAAACGAGCGCCGAAAAGACGTCGTAAACGAATGCGAAGAACACTTGGCCCTCTACCGCCAGAACAACCCCCTCCGCCTCTAACAGGCCGACGGGCTTGAGGCCCGCCATCCTGTTAGTAAACCACAGCGGGTACGCTGTGGCGTCTTGGAGGAATCGTAGCGGGGTGCTCTCCGAGCGCCCCGGGGTTCACGTCAACGGCTGGCGGAATTCACGGGAACGGTGGCGGACAATTTCGCCATTGCAGAGATAAATAACATCCTTCGATATGTTGGTGGCGTGATCGGCAATCCGTTCGAGATTCTGTATCACCTCAATCAGCGCAATCAGGGCCTGAGCATGCTCGGGTTGCCGCCCGATCTCCGACTCGATCAGACTCCGCCCCGTGCGCACCAGATCGTCCACCTCGTCATCCGATAGCCAAGTGATGCGCGCGAGCTCGGCATTCAGGTTGATCAGCGCGTCAATGCTGCGCGAGACCATGTGACGGGCCTTTTCGGCGATCAATGGGATGTTGAGATTGATTTCCGGCTGCAAAGCACCGGCGAGGCGGTGAGTCTGTTCGCCGATATTCACGGCGAGGTCGCCGATACGCTCCAGATCGTGATTGATCTTGAGAATGGCCACCACGTAGCGCAGGTCATTGGCCACGGGCTGGTGCAGGGCAAGAATCTTGAGGCATTCCTCCTCGACATCCACCTCGGCGTGATCAATTTTTCGGTCGGCTTCAATCACCTTCAGCGCCAGATCGGCATCGACCGTCATGACTGATTCCACCGCCAGACGCAGGTTGGTTTCCACCTCGGTGGCCAAGGTCAGAATCAGTTTTTTCAGTTTTTCAATTTCGCGGTTGAAATGTAGTTTCATCTTCATTTTCGTTTCCTTTTTTCTCCTATCGAGTGCCTTCTATCCGAAGCGTCCGGTAACGTAATCTTGGGTCTCCGAGAGGCGGGGCCGCTGAAAAAGAGTGTCGGTGGGGCCGTATTCGATTAGGCGGCCCAGATACATGAACGCGGTATAGTTGCTGGTGCGCGCGGCCTGCTGCATGTTGTGGGTAACGATGAGTATGGTGTATTCTCCCTTAAGCTGTTCCATCAGATCCTCGATTTTATTCGTGGCAATGGGATCGAGGGCGGAACACGGCTCATCCATGAGCAACACCTCGGGCTCCGAAGCGATGGCGCGGGCAATGCACAGCCGTTGCTGCTGACCGCCCGAAAGACCGAGCGCACTCTCGCTAAGCCGGTCCTTCACCTCCTCCCACAACGCCGCACCACGCAGGCTTTTCTCACACACGTCGTTTAATATGCTCTTATTGCGCTCACCATCAATACGCAGCGGATACACCACGTTTTCAAAAATGCTCATCGGAAACGGATTGGGTTTTTGAAAAACCATGCCCATGCGCTTGCGCAATTCGATCACATCCACGCCGGAAGAATACACGGAATCGCCGTTGAGAATCATATCGCCCTCGATGCGTACGATACTGAGCAGATCATTGATGCGGTTCACGGAACGCAGCAGCGTGGACTTTCCGCAACCGGAGGGACCGATCAGCGCCGTGACCTGTCCGCGCGGAATCTTCATTCGGATGTCGTGCAGCGCCTGCTTGGCGCCATACCACAAGCGAAAGTCGCGGATATCGAGAATGATTTCCTCCCGCTCGATAGCTTCATGTACGGCGGCCTCAAACGGTTCGCCGCGCGCGATGGCCTCAAGGCTTGCACCGGAAATCCCTCGGTCGGCGGTTTCGGCTTCGGGATGTATATGGCTGATTTCGTTCGGCATGATCCACTCCTTAAAAGGCTCCGGTTACGAATTTGCGTCGCAGGCGCGTACGCAGACGCACCGCCACAATATTGAGCACAAAAATCAGCGCAATGAGCAGCAGGGTGGTGGTGAACACCATAGGCTTGGCGGCCTCGCTGTTCTGACTTTGAAAGCCCAGGTCGTAGATGTGAAACCCGAGATGCATGAAACTGCGTTCGGCGTGCAGAAACGGGGCCACCCCATCCACCGGCAGTTCCGGGGCCAGCTTGACGGCGCCCACCAGCATCAGCGGTGCCACCTCGCCTGCTCCACGCGCCATCGCTAGAATCATGCCAGTCATAATACCCGGCATGGCGCGAGGCAGCACAATGCGTTTGATGGTCTGCCATTTTCCGGCACCGCAGGCATACGAGCCCTCGCGCATCGAGTTGGGTACGGCGGAGAGCGCCTCTTCGGTGGCCACGATCACCACCGGAAGCGTGAGCAGAGCCAGCGTAAGGGAGGCCCAGAGTATCCCGCCCTTCCCGAACGTCGGATTGGGAAGAGATGCGGAGAAGAGCCATTGATCCATCCCGCCACCCACCAAGTAGCAGAAGAAACCAAGCCCAAACACGCCGAACACGATGCTGGGCACGCCCGCCAGGTTGTTAATGGAAATGCGCACCGCACTGACGATCGCTCCGCCCTTCGCATACTCGCGGAGATACAACGCCGCCATCACCCCCAGAGGCACCACGGCGAGCGACATCAGAAGCGTCATCACCACCGTCCCGAAAATCGCCGGAAAAACGCCGCCCTCGCTGTTGGCCTCGCGCGGTGCCTCCGTCAGAAATTCGACCCAGCGCGAAAGATAGACGCGTGCCTTCCCCACCGCACTCAACCGATTGGCCGGATAGGCGCGCACGATGTCGGCCAGGTCCAGCACCTTTTCTGTTCCGGATGCCGTGCGCAGACGCAGTTGATAGGCGGCATTCTCCGTGTTGATCTCATCAATCGCCCCCCGCACCTGTTCGTATTCTTCCCGCATGCCTTCTTCGACCGACCTGTGTTCGCACTGCGCAGCAGCATATTCAGGTGAATCGGGCCCGCTTCGGCGCTCGACCTTGCGCAGGGCCAGTCGTGATTTTTCCAGCTTTCGGTTGATCTGTCCCACCTCATGCGTTTCCAAATCGCGCCGCTCAGCGGCGCGGGCGAGAACCTGCCCGTGGTATTGATTGTACAGGGCCCAAATCTCTCCGGGCTGCTCGGCAACCACCTCGCCCGACAGGAGAAACGCCGATGGAACGCCGTAAAAGCGCCCCCACGAAGTACGCTCCACCACGGTGCCCCACTCCGGGCGCGACGCCTCCTGAATCTCCGAATCCGCCACCCACTGAAAATGCTTTCCCGTCAGGTCGAAATTCCCGGTGCGCAGCAGTCTTCGGCGGGCAGTTTTTTCAACCGATCCATCCTCCGGCACATACTGTTCTTCGCGTGTGACTTCCCCCATCAGGGTTGTTCCATCGCGCAGCGCGAACTGCTCAAGCGGCATCGGCCACAGCGTGATCACGCCCTTTGCCAGCACGAGGGCCAACAAGCCGGCGATCATCGCCAGGGCCACAGCCAACCCGCCGCCGGTCAGCCAAAGCATTGGTTCCCCCTGCGCAAAAAGCGAGACCCTGGATCGGGCTCTTCCTCTGCGTCCATGTGGCGTGCCGTTCATAATTCAACCGCCTTCTTTCGGAAACGCAAACGAATCATTTCCGCCGCCGTGTTCAGGATAAAGGTCATCACGAAAAGGACCAGTGCCGCCAGAAAGAGGGTCCGGTAGTGTGTGCTGTTGCGGACCGCCTCGGGCAGTTCCACCGCAATGTTAGCCGACAGCGTACGAAAGCCGTTGAAAAGGTTCCACTCCATCACCGGCGTATTACCTGCCGCCATGAGCACGATCATGGTCTCCCCCACCGCGCGCCCGAGTCCGATCATAACGGCCGAAAAGAGCCCGCTCATCGCCGTGGGAATAACGATGCGCACTGCGGTCTGCCAGGGCGTGGCGCCAGCCCCGAGGGAGGCCGAACGCAAATGGTCCGGCACCGAACCGAGCGCATCTTCGGCAATCGTATAGATGATCGGGATAATCGCAAAACCCATCACAAACCCCACGATCAGCGCATTGCGCTGCACATACGTGCCGAACACGCCGCCGCGCGGATCAAAACCCAGCGCTGTCAGCAACAGGGCCATCGCCGCGCAGAGAGCCACCGTTGCCAGCAGGATAACCAAAAACTTAATCAAATCCACCACGGCGCAAAAACCCCGCGTCCAACTGCGCGAGCGTTCGCGAAGAGCAGGCCCCACCATGCGCGACATCGCCACCACCACCGCCACCGACGAGACCGGAAGCAGCATCAGAAACCATCCGCCGAATCCGTTGCCGATCTGCCCATCCAACCAGCGTTTAATATCGCCTGCGAAAAGCAGGCGTTCCATGCCGGGGCCAACGGCCGCCGCCGCCAGGAGGCCCACCGGCAGCATTGCTAAAATGAAAAGAAACCGCCAGGGACCAAGACGCAAACTGATCCGATACGGCATCAACTGCCACAGATAAGCGCCCATCAGAAAGGTGACCGGCACCATAAAAAACGCGCCCAAAAGCTCCGGCACCTTGTCCTCCGCCCAGGGAGCAAACACCAGAGCCGCGAGAAATCCAAGCACCACCGAGGGCAGACCAGCCATCATTTCCACCGTCGGCTTGACCAGCAGCTTCACGCGCGGGGCCATGAACTCACTCGTGAACACGGCGGCAAGCAGGGCAATCGGTACGCCGAAGAGCAGGGAATAAAGCGTCGCCTTGAGCGTCCCGAAAATCAGGGGAATCAAACCGAACTTGGGCTCGAAATCATCCGTTCCAGAAGACGACTGCCAAACATGCGCAGGCTCGCGTGCGCCTTCGTACCAGACCTTGGTGAACAACGCCTTGACCGATGCCTCGGGATGCCCAAGATCCACCTGCCGAACATACGCATAGCGATCCGAAAGAGCCACCACCGAATCGTCGCGCGGCGAAAAAACGACCTCCTGAATGCCGGCGTCCTCCACAGAAAACTCCGCCATCAATTTTTCACTGGTCACATGATACAGCCTGATGCTTCCATCCGTATAAGCGCACGCAAAGGCACGCATCCGTGAAGAGGACGCCAATGCGGATGCCGGAACACCTCCTCCTTCAAAGACGTGAGCCCTGACCAAGCGCGTCTGCGAGACCGTGTGATCGCCGGGTTCACTGTTGACAGGAAACCAGGCCGCCACGCGCCCCGCCGAAGACGCCGCGAGCAGCGTGGTTTGCCCAAGGAGATAAATCAATCCGGTCAACTCGACCTTCGGCTCGGGCAGGATATCCAGCGTCTCCTCCACGCCGGGATTCTCCGGATCACGGGTGTTGTAACGCACAACCTTTCCATCGCGCCAAGCCAGTACCACGGAATCACCCAACCCCGAAATTTTTATAAAAGCCGGATCACCTAACTCCCCCGGCATATATGGCAGGGCCGCCTCACGCCGACGAACGGTGGTTTTTCCGGTCATGATATTCGTGCGGCGGGATAGCCGCTCGTAAAGAAGGTGACCATCCGAAAAGAGGACCGCCAACACCGACAACGCGTCCGATTCAACGTGCGCCAGCCCCGTCACGGCGTTGCCCCCACCCTCCATGGACTCCTCAAAATCAGCGTCCACCGAAAAGGAGCGCAGCACCTCTCCGCCGCTTCGCTCCACCAAAGCATCCCCGTGCCGCACCATCCCGCCCACGGGCATTTTTCTAAGTGCCTCCGGCACCTCATGCCAATCCAGATGAGTGGTCAAAAAACGTATCCGCCCGATGCGTACCGCGCCGTCTTCAAAGCCTAGGGCGAGTGAGTCGGAGTTGGGGTCGGAGGAAGAGGCCGTAATTCGGCGCTCAAAGAGGCGACGGCTCATCACCTCGCCCCCACCATCCAGGCGAATGCAGCGAAGCGTTCCGTCGCTGAAAAGGGACCAGAGCATCAGGTTGTATTCATCCACGCCCGATTGAATCGCCCGTACCTCAGACGCCTCACGCGGCACCGTCCGCTCTTCGCCCGTAGTCGCCCTAAACAACAGCGGGAAAGCCACCCAAACCAGAAAAACGAACACCGTGCATACGGCCAGAATCGTGCCGATCCCGCCAATGGTGATCAACCATTTCGAGAAGGCATCCCCCACGCGCACGCCACGACTCGTTTTCATGCCGCGCCTGCGTCCCGTGAATCCCTGTTCAACCATACCGTGCCGCTTTCGTTCAAAGCGGCGGACGGGCTTGCGCCGTCCGCCGTCCGGTTCAATCCAACGTCGTTCCTAGTTCAAGCCAACCGCCTCCAGCGAGTCCTTGGCGACTTCCGCCGGAACCGGGAAGTATCCATCCTTCACCACATCCTGCTGACCCTGCCTGCTGAACACATAGCGGATGAACTCGCGCTGAAGCGGATCTAGCTCCGTGTTCGGCTTGGCGTTCACGTAGATCAGCAGATAACGCGCCAAGGGATATTCGCCCGTGTAGGCGTTTTCCGGGATCGCCTCGACATACTCTTCGCCGGCTTCACGGGCCAACGCCACCGCCTTGACATCGGCAGTCTTGTAGCCGATGCCGCTGTAGCCGATGCCGCCTTTGTCCGAAGCCACGCCCTGGACCACGGCAGAGCTTCCCGGCTGTTCCTTCACGGAATCCTTATAGTCGCCCTTGCCGAGTACGTGTTCCTTGAAATAACCATACGTGCCGGAAGCCGCGTTGCGTCCGTAGAGGCTGATCGGCAGGCTCGCCCAGTCACCATCGAGACCCACCTGACCCCAGGTGGTGATGTCTTCTTTGTGCCCCAGCTTGCGGCTCTTCGAGAAAATGGCATCCGCCTCGCTCAACGTCATGCCCTTGATCGGATTGTCCTTGTTGACATAGACCGCGAGCATGTCGATGCTCGTCTTGAGCGCGGTGGGCTTGTAGCCATACTTCTTTTCGAAGTCGTCGATCTCCTGATTCTTCATCGAGCGACTCATCGGGCCAAACGTAGCCGTCCCTTCAATCAGCGCCGGGGGCGCCGTGGAAGAGCCTTTTCCTTCAATCTCGATCTGCACGTTCGGATACATCGCCCGGAATCCTTCCGCCCAAAGCGTCATCAGATTGTTCAACGTGTCCGAACCCACCGATTTGATCGTCCCGGAAATTCCCTCCACCGGCGAATAGTCCGGCAAGCTGGGGTCCACCTTCACCTGCGCCTGCACCGGCCCGGCGGCAAGCGCCAGGGCGGACGTCGCGATGCACGCCCCAAGGCGGTACGCTTTTCTACTCATGCTTATTTCATTCCATTTTTTCATATGTTCTCCTGATGTGTTTCCTCACACACGCGCCAAGCGTGCCTGAAGAAGGGTTTCTGTATGCTTTTCTTTCATTAGGTTTTCATTAGCGTTTCGTGCGAATGCGGTTTTATCCCGCAGAAACTTTGGATGGGTTACCTGCCAGACATGGCGGGCATCCGAAGCCTCTTTCCAGCGATAAAAAATCTTCCCTGGTTCTGGCTGGCTGACCGGGCGGATACACTCCACGCGCCCTTCGCGCACCAATGGAATCAACTGCCTTTCCAGCATAGCGGGAATGCTTTTCCGCAGGCAGGCCAACTCAGAAAGACTGATCACCCCACGCTTGCGGATAATCGACTCCACGCCGCTCGAAGCGTTTTGTTCGAGGCTGCAATAACTCATATTGACCTCCATCAACAGCGTGATTAGAAACTGGCGCTCAGCTCAACACCCAGCACATTCGTTTCCACCCAATCGCCGGATTTCCAATCCAACTGTTTCAGGTAATACAGCCCGCCCTTAAGGTTCTTCACCAGCGACATTTCGACGCCCGCGTAGAAGCGGTGACGGTCCACCACCCAGTTGACATCATCCGGCAAATCGCTCAGGAACAGTTCCCAAGCCACGTAGGGATTGATGTCCAACGGGCTGATTTTCCACGGCGACTTCACACGGATGCGGTTACGATAGCGGAAATAATCCTGCGCATCCTCTTTCATCCGGTATTCCACACGCACGCGGTCATCCAAACCCCAGCCGGCCAGCTTATGCTTCACCGTGGCTTCCACGCGGGGCATGTGCTCCGGGCGAAAGTAGTGATCATTGATCTCATTCCCCTTCGAATCATAGATCACCTTCTCTTTGCGCTCGGACACTTCCACATACGTCAGCCCAAGGTTCAGCCAGGGCTGTACATCATAAGAAGCCGAAAGAGCCGTCTCGGTGTAATAGAACTCCTTCATGTCATCTCCGAGGCGAAGCTCTTCGGCCACCGAGACTTTGACGCCGCAGTCCATTTTGCCGCTCGCTCCGAACTTCATCCACAACTGGGAATCGCCGTCCTGGTAACCCAGGGCGCTTTGCAGTGCGCCGGCAATCACCAGCACCGCCATCCAACCTCTTTTCATTCCACTCATGCATTTCTCCTTGCTTATGGTGTTGTTTGCTTCATCAGGACCCGGCAGATAACCCGCCAGATGCCTCTGATTTCGCGAACAATAAACCACCACCCCATTAGCTCATGATTAGGGGGAAATGAGAAATGCGTGGGCCGTAGAAAACGGCCGCGTGAGTTATCACCCCGGATGGGGTGAAGGCATATAGCCCAGGGTCGGTAGACCCTGGGTTTCTGATTCTCCAACATCCCATGCACCCCGGCGGGCATGCGCGTCAAGTTAGTGGGCGTTATTCCTTTTTGAGGAATGACTTCCGC